>JUNU01000301.1 GCA_001067655.1 Neisseria lactamica | reverse complement strand
TACTGTCTGCGGCTTCGTCGCCTTGTCCTGATTTAAATTTAATCCACTATACATTCGCGGCAGCTCAGGCGGCGTTGTCCGCCCTACCCTGACGTTGCGCCTATCCCCGTGCCGCTCAAGACGGCAAACCGGTTTCCGCCTTACTTCGCCATTTCCGCGAACACTTGATGCGCGGTGGCGATGGTTTCGTCAATCAGCTCGGGCGTGTGCGCGGCGGAGACGAAGCCTGCTTCGTAGGCGGACGGACCGAAGGCAGTGTTGCGGTCGAGCATGCCGTGGAAGAAGCGTTTGAAGGCGTCGATATTGGAACGCGCCATGTCGCCGTAGTTTTGTGGAGTGTGTGCGGCGAAATACAGACCGAACATGCCGCCCACGCTGTCGGCGGTGAACTCGATGCCGTGCGCTTTGGCGGCGGCGGCAAGCCCGTCGGCGAGGCGGCGGGTCAAGGCGGTCAGGTTTTCGTAGAAGCCTTCGCGCTGGATGATTTCGAGCGTTTTCAAGCCTGCGGCGACGGCAATCGGGTTGCCTGATAATGTGCCTGCCTGATATACGCCGCCCAGCGGGGAAATACATTCCATGATGTCTTTGCGTCCGCCGAACGCGGCAAGCGGCATACCGCCGCCGATGACTTTGCCCATCGTGGTCAGGTCGGGCGTGATGCCGTGCAGCGACTGCGCGCCGCCGAGCGCGACGCGGAAGCCGGTCATCACTTCGTCGTAAATCAACACGGCGCCGTGTTTTTCGGTCAATTCGCGCAGGACTTTGACGAAAGCCTCGGTCGGGCGAACCAGGTTCATATTGCCGACGAAGGGTTCGAGGATGACGCAGGCGATTTCGTCGCCGTTGCGGGCGAACGCTTCTTCAAGCTGGGCGGTGTTGTTGTATTCGAGGACTAAGGTGTGTTTCGTGAAATCGGCGGGAACGCCTGCGGAAGACGGGTTGCCGAAGGTGAGCAGGCCGCTGCCGGCTTTGACCAGCAGGCTGTCGGAATGGCCGTGGTAGCAGCCTTCGAATTTGATGATTTTGTCGCGTCCGGTAAAGCCGCGTGCGAGGCGGATGGCGGTCATGGTCGCTTCGGTGCCGGAGCTGACGAGGCGCAGCCGTTCGACGGACGGCATGATTTTGGCGATTTCTTCGGCGATGACGATTTCGCCTTCGGTGGGCGCGCCGAACGACAAACCGCCCAACGCGGCTTCGCGCACGGCTTCGATGACTTCGGGGTGCGCGTGTCCGACAATCGCAGGCCCCCAAGAACCGACGTAATCGGTGTAGCGCGTGCCGTTTTCGTCCCAAACATACGCGCCTTCGGCTTTTTTGATGAAGCGCGGCACGCCGCCGACGCTGCCGAATGCGCGGACGGGGGAATTCACGCCGCCGGGGATGATGGCTTTGGCGCGGTCAAACAGGATTTCGTTACGGTTCATAGCGGGTTCTTTCTGAGGTCGTCTGAAAAATAAGCGGTATTTTATCATCAGATTGCCCGCGCCAGCCGTTTCAGACGACCCCAAAAGCCCAAACCGCCACGGCGCAACGTCGTATCTGAAAATGAAAATTGTTCTGTAAAAACAATCACTCTGTTCATATTTGAAGCGTTTGTGCTATAATCCGCACCCATTTATACCATAAAGAAAACATCATGTTACGCGGATTCATTTTAATGCTTACCCTTTTGATTTCCACCGTCTCCTACGCCGCCCAGCGCAAGCTGCCGAGCGATATGGACGCGGCGGTTTTGAAACAGGTCGAACTGCCCTATCTGAAAGTGAGCCGTGGCGGCTTCTCATGGACGCGCCTCTTGACGCTGGGCCTTGCCGACGGCAATTCCGCCAAGCTGCAGATTACCCGTTTCACCAAAATCCACGACGAAAACGACCGCTTCATCCCGATGGGGCGGCTGGCAGGCAAAACCGGCAAAACCATCGCTTTCAAACACAACGACACCAACGCCCTCGTGCGCGAAGTATGGGTTTTGACCGACGACGAAGCCTCCCGTTTTACCGCGCAAAAAGAAGTCCGCGACGAGATTAAGCAAGACGCGCAATAAGCCGCCACCTGCCCGTTTCAGACGACCCAAACACACACCGCGTGGTTGGCTGTTGCAGCCGCAGCAGCGCAACCGCGCATTTTTGCGCCCTGACGAATCAGTGTTTCAGACGACCCGCCAAGCCTTCCCCAAGGTCGTCTGAAACCGAGATTTCCATAACAATCAGCCCCGCAATTACGGGCTACCTGAGAAAGACACAAACCATGAAAAAAGTATTTATCCGCACCTTCGGCTGCCAAATGAACGAATACGACAGCGAAAAAATGCTCGCCGTACTCGCCGAAGAAAACGGCGGCATCGAACAAGTGACCGAAGCCGACGAAGCCGACATCATCCTCTTCAACACCTGCTCCGTGCGCGAAAAAGCGCAGGAAAAAGTGTTCTCCGACTTAGGCCGCGTGCGCCCGCTCAAAGAAAAAAATCCCGACCTCATCATCGGCGTTGCCGGCTGCGTCGCCTCCCAAGAAGGCGAAAACATCATCAAACGCGCGCCTTATGTGGACGTCGTCTTCGGCCCGCAAACGCTGCACCGCCTGCCCAAAATGATTGTGGATAAAGAAACCAGCGGCCTGTCGCAAGTCGATATTTCCTTCCCCGAAATCGAAAAATTCGACCACCTGCCGCCCGCCCGCGTCGAAGGCGGCGCAGCATTCGTGTCCATCATGGAAGGCTGTTCCAAATACTGCTCGTTCTGCGTCGTCCCCTACACCCGCGGCGAAGAGTTCTCCCGCCCGCTGAACGACGTTTTGACCGAAATTGCCAACCTCGCCCAGCAAGGCGTTAAAGAAATCAACCTCTTGGGACAAAACGTCAACGCCTATCGCGGCGAAATGGAAGACGGCGAAATCTGCGACTTCGCCACCCTGCTGCGCATCGTCCACGAAATCCCCGGCATCGAGCGTATGCGCTTTACCACCAGCCACCCGCGCGAGTTTACCGACTCGATTATCGAGTGCTACCGCGACCTGCCCAAGCTGGTGTCGCACCTGCACCTGCCGATTCAAAGCGGTTCCGACCGCGTATTGAGCGCGATGAAACGCGGCTACACCGCCTTGGAATACAAATCCATCATCCGCAAACTGCGCGCCATCCGCCCCGACTTGTGCCTGAGCAGCGACTTCATCGTCGGCTTCCCCGGCGAAACCGAGCGCGAGTTCGAGCAAACCCTGAAGCTGGTGAAAGACATCGCCTTCGATTTGAGCTTCGTCTTCATTTACAGCCCGCGCCCCGGCACACCCGCCGCCAACCTGCCGGACGACACCCCGCACGCCGAAAAAGTGCGCCGCCTCGAAGCCCTGAACGAAGTTATCGAAGCCGAAACCGCCCGCATCAACCAAACCATGATCGGCACCGTACAACGCTGTCTGGTCGAAGGCATCTCCAAAAAAGACCCCGACCAGCTCCAAGCCCGTACCGCCAACAACCGCGTGGTCAACTTCACCGGCACGCCCGACATGATCAACCAAATGATCGATTTGGAAATCACCGAAGCCTACACCTTCTCCCTGCGCGGCAAACCGGTCGAAGCGTAAAGCCGTTCCGCCATAGCAAAGGTCGTCTGAAAACCTGTATCTTGGTTTTCAGACGACCTTTTTGTATCTTGGGCAAGTTCAGAAAGACTTAGTATTTAAAAACGTACTTTAATTGACTTGTTCCACCAAAAAATCCACAAATGCCCGGATTTTCGGGCTGACGGCATTGTCGCCGTAATAGACGGCATAAAACGGTTTGGCTTCGTTCAAGGCGCGGTCGGGCAGGAGTTCGTGCAGGTGTCCCGCAGCAATATCGGCGGCGACGGTGAAATCCGACAGACAGGCGATGCCGTTGCCTTCCAGGCACAGGCGGCGGATGGTTTCGCCACTGTTGGCGGACAGTTGCGGCACGGCGGCGTAAGGCGTGTGGCCGGTATCGGCAAACGGCCAGTTGTTCAGGGTTTTGGGCTCGGAGAAGCCGATAAGGGTGTGCCGCGACAGATCGGCGACGGTTTGGGGTGTGCCATGACGGGCGAGATAATCAGGCGCGGCAACGAGTTTCAGACGGCTGTCGAACAGATGGCGGGCGCGCAAGGCGGAGTCGTGCAGGCTGCCTGCGCGGATGGCGATGTCCACACGCCGCTCGATGAGGTCGATGTAGCCTTCGGACGAGGTGAGCAGCAGCGACACCTGCGGATAGTGTTCGCAGAACGGGCGCACCAGCGGGGCAACGAGGTGCAGCAGCGTGGGCGTGGCGGAATCCACCCGAAGCACGCCCTGCGGCGCGCCGCCCGCGGAGAGGATTTCAGCTTCGGCGGCTTCGATGTCGTGCAGTATCTGCCGCGCGCGCTCGAAAAAGCGGCAGCCTTCTTCGGTGAGCCGCAGTTGGCGCGTGGTGCGGTTGAGCAGGTTGGCGGAGAGTTTATCTTCCAGCCGCTTCACGGTACGGCTGACGGCGGAGTTGGCCAGCCCGAGCCGTTCTGCCGCGCGGCTGAAACTGCCGCTTTCCACCACCTGCACGAACACGGCCAGTTCGTCTGAATGGGTTTTCATTGTTGCTTTTCCTAGAAAAGTGTTTTGCAATTATTGCTGTTTTCATTATAAAGCATCGGGGTACAATAATGCTTTTTCAACGCAAATATTTGAGGGACCAACATGAATATTCTGTTAATTGACGGCGGCCAACATTTCGGCCATTCCGCCGGCCGCCTGAACCACACATTGCACCAAACCGCGCGCGACACGCTGACCGCACTCGGTCATGCAGTGAAGGAAACCGTGATTGAAGCAGGCTACGACAAAGATGCCGAAGTGGAAAAATGGCTGTGGATGGACGCGGTGGTTTGGCAGATGCCCGGCTGGTGGATGGGCGAGCCGTGGACGGTGAAAAAATATATCGATGAAGTGTTTACCGCAGGCGTGGGCGAAAACAAGCTGGTGGCCAACGACGGCCGCCACCGTGTAAACCCGACGGAAGGCTACGGCACGGGCGGCTTGCTGCATGGCAAAAAACACATGATTTCATCCACTTGGAACGCGCCGATTGAGGCGTTTACCCGCGAAGGCGATTTCTTTGAGGGCGCGGGCGTGGACGGCGTGTACCTGCATTTCCACAAGGCCAACGAATTCCTCGGCACCACGCGCCTGCCCTCGTTCATCTGCAACGATGTGATCAAGAATCCGCAGGTGGAGCGGTATTTGGCGGATTATCGGGCGCATTTGGAGAAGGTGTTCGGTAAAGCATAGTTGAGATGGCCGGCCCGACTGGTTGCCGATACGGTATCTGCTATCCGCCGTATCGATGTAGGTAGGCTGGCTATACGCAGAGTATTTGATATTCTTGTACACCAAATAAATCAAAGGTCGTCTGAAAACCCGTATCGTGGTTTTCAGACGACCTTTTTGTATCGTATTGGCATCAACAGTCGGCTCACCGAATCCCGCCTGTCTTTTAGCAATTTCACGATACCGCGTATTGACAGCCCCATAGGGGTCGTCTGAAAATCAGTTTTCGCGCTTTCAGACGACCTTTTTACGTTTAACAACCCGTCCGAAGCCGCCCCATATCCCCAGCGAGAAAAACCATGTCCCTGCAAAACCTCTCCAACATCCGCACCCTCGTCGTCAAAGTCGGTTCCAGCCTCGTTACCGCGGGCGGCAAAGGCATAGACCAAGCCGCACTCGACCGCTGGGCGGCGCAAATCGCCGAACTGGGCAAACAAGGCGTGCAAACCGTCCTCGTTTCCAGCGGCGCCATCGCTGAAGGCATCAAACGGCTGGGCTGGAGCAAACGCCCCACCGCCATCAACGAGCTGCAAGCCGCCGCAGCCGTCGGGCAAACCGGCATCGCCCAAGCCTACGAAACCGCGTTCGCACCGCACGGCATCCGCACCGCCCAAATCCTGCTCACCCACGACGACCTGAGCAACCGCACCCGCTACCTCAACGCCCGCAGCACCCTGCAAACCCTGTTGTCCAAAGGCATCGTTCCCGTCATCAACGAAAACGACACCGTTACCACCGACGAAATCAAACTCGGCGACAACGACACCCTCGGCGCGCTCGTGACCAACCTCATCGAAGCCGACGCCCTCGTCCTCCTGACCGACCAAAAAGGCCTGTACGACAGCGACCCGCGCAAAAATCCGCAAGCCAAACTGATTCCGACCATCGCAGCCGACCATCCCGACCTCGAAAGCATGGCGGGCGGCGCGGGTAGCAGCGTCGGCACCGGCGGCATGTACACCAAAGTGACCGCCGCCAAACGCGCCGCACTCAGCGGAGCCGCCACCGTCGTCGCATGGGGCGGCGAACCCGACGTCCTCGTCCGCCTCAAACAAGGCGAAAGCATAGGCACGCTCTTTACCAGCGCGCACAGCCGCGTCGCCGCCCGCAAGCAATGGCTGCTCGGACACGTCCAAACCGCCGGCAGCCTGACCGTCGATAGCGGCGCGGCAAAAGCCCTGACCGAACAACACGCCAGCCTGCTGCCCGTCGGCTGCATCCGCGCGGACGGCCATTTCCACCGCGGCGAACTCGTTGCCATCCTCGATACCGACGGCAAAGAAATCGCCCGCGGCCTGACCAATTACAGCAGCGGCGAAACCGCCAAAATCTTGCAAACCCCGTCCGAGCGCATCGCCGAAAAATTAGGCTACGCCCACGAAGACGAACTTATCCACCGCGACAATATGGCGTCGCATTGGTAAAAAAGGTCGTCTGAAACCTTATAGTGGATTAAATTTAAATCAGGACAAGGCGACGAAGCCGCAGACAGCACAGATAGTACGGAACCAATTCACTTGGTGCTTCAGCACCTTAGAGAATCGTTCTCTTTGAGCTAAGGCGAG
>JUNU01000300.1 GCA_001067655.1 Neisseria lactamica | reverse complement strand
CAGGGACCTGCGGATTAACAGTCCGTCGCTCTACCGACTGAGCTATCGGGGAATTAAGGAAGAAATTCTATCTTTAAAAAAACAAAAAGTCAAGAATTATTTTCCTATAGTTGTTACAAATATAATTTCTATCCAGTTTATAGAATTTCTGCAATATGTTTAGCAGCTCGCTTAGCATCCAGCAAAATCAACCCCAGCTTACCGCTTTCCTTCGCCATCAATGCCAATACTGCATTATCACCTGCTTGGCTCAACAAAATATAACCTGTTTTGCCTTTAACCATCACTTGATCCAACTCACCACAAGCCAGCTCATGCACTGAACGGTTGCCCAAGGCCAACAATGTTGCAGACATGGCACCAACTCTGTCCGCATTCAAATGTGATGGGAGCATCGTAGCAATCGGCAAACCATCAGTCGATATTACAGCTGAAGCGGTAATATCAGGAGAAGTATTATTTAAATCACTTAACACGGAGATTAATAATTGTTGCATATTTATTCCATTCTAAAATTATAACTTTAGTTATATCGTTTGCTGGCGGCTACCATATCTGTGGTACAACACTTTAACCAGTGTCACAAATGCCTCTTTGTTTAAGTCAGGCATGCCACCTATAACTAGAATCAACTTAGTTTCACCAATGTACAATGGGAAAAATGTTAACTCACTCTGACCTGAAGGATCACAAATACCCCATGCACTATTATTGATATGCAAATTATTGCGGATTAGTAGACGATGACCATCTTCCATCTTAGCCACCTCACTTGCCAGCAAACCGAGTTCCTCAGCAGCTTCATGATGGAAATTAGCATTGGCAAAATACAGACCATTTTCATCAGCCAACAAAGCCTTACCTGAATTAGACAACTGTTCTAACAATTCCGGCAATTGCTCGTCTGTCAAATGGATATCTTCATTACTAATATTTTCAGCACCATATAAAAACTCTAAGCGCTGTAAACGATACAATAAGTTCAAAGCTGTATTGATATCACTGGTATCAGCCCAAGCTAGAATTTTTTCGCTACTAATGACCTCTGACGGGTTTGCACGCAATAAACTGTATAGCAATGTTCTACTTGCGCTTGGCGTATCGCTGGTTACTGCATAATAAGCACCAGCAGGTGTAATTCTGGGATATAAATTTGATTGCAAAGAAAGTGTTGATTCCATTTTATACCTCTAAACCCGGATCAATTGAGAACAACATTGCGCTAACCAATTGTTTGACATCATCTTCTCTACGAGCATCAATCTCAAAAACCGGTACATTAAAATTATTTTGTGCTAAATATTTCTGATATACATCAACGCTTGGCAATGAACGAATATCCATTTTAGTAACGCCGACTACCAATGGCGCGGTTTTCAACAATTCTCGGAATGCTTCCAAGAAAAATTGCAAATCCTTCAATGGGTTTGTTCGCGTATTATCCAAAAGCAATACTAATCCCATACTACCCTGGCTTAGAATTTCCCACATAAAGTTAAAACGTTCTTGCCCTGGTGTACCATATAAATGAACTTTGACTTCTTCATCCAAATGAATCACGCCATAATCCATTGCTACGGTGGTATACCCCTTACGAACCAGCGTCATATCTGATGCAGACGCATCTGTCTGTACAGGCGGTTCATCTGATAACGCAGAAATTGCTGTTGTTTTACCTACCCCAACCGGACCGGTAAAGATAATTTTATTTTCTTTCATTACATGTCCTTTTTTAGCGTTTTCCCAATAATTTACGCATTAAGCGCTGCAACAAACCGCGTGGCTGTTCTTGCGAAGGACCTGCCACTTTTTCTGCATCTTTAACCATCTGGCTGTCAGGCACATCACTATTAACGCTAACATGTTCAGAAATATTGGCATGTTGATTAGCCTGATTCGGAGCATATTCGCTATCTGTTGCCAAAAAGCCTGTTACAGAAGTTGCCGCCAAATAATTCAAGATATCCGGCATTTCCAAAGGCATAACTTTATAGAGAATATTTAAGTTGACTGATGTCTTAGTTAAAAATGCAGATAACCTCATGGACTCTGGAACAGGAGCCAGTCTAGTCAAATTAGGCCAACGCTTTAAAGTAAAGATCGTTTGGGGAGTCATCGGATAAATCAATCTTCCCTGAGCAGTCCAAATTGCCATCTGCCACAAACAAGACATAATCGTTACTTTGGCTTTTTCTTTCCATTGAGGATTATCCGGCACAACTTTGCATACAACAGACAAATTGTCGTTTTTACAAAGGCCCTCTAAATCATGGGCATTAACTGTCAGCAATACCCTTTGAATACTTGGGAAAACAATTAATACCGGTTTGCCCTCATGTAAAACGGCAATATCCTGATGGCCTTGACTGGCAAACTTCAAAGCACCAAGTAATCCTTTATTCGGATTAAAGCGACGAATAGTAGCCTTTCTACTTTCGTTACCGTTTTGCGTTCCTTCTTGTACTCCCGCCTTTTGAGCCAAAGCATCAAAAATATTCCCCCCCTGCGCCAAACTTCTCAAAATCGGGAATAAGGTATCGAATTTAACCGGCTTAGCCAAATACGGCGTTGTAACAGATGGCTCTTGCGAACAAAACATCGCAACAGGAATATCAGGATATTTGATTTTGAGCGTTTTCCAAGTTTCAATGCCCTCAGCAGTATCAGTATCTACCAATACTAAATCTGGTATTTCATCTGAATCTGAGTCAAGAATCTGATAGTTCGTCGTATTGTGCATTTTAAAGGCCATACGGAAAACGGCTTCTTGCTGCTCGCTCATATCGCGCAGCATAATCCGTATGGTTTTGATTTTAGGTAACAGATTATCCATCATGGTACTCTCTAATTATTTTATTTTTTTGAATGTTGATTTACATGTTGCAGCAAACGGCTCATTGCCAATACCACTTCTTCCGGAAGGCTGACAACGCGTTCACGCAATAAGCGCAAGAATTGTTCCAGACGCGCCCAATCCTCTACTCTTTCGTAAAGATCGAACAGCATCACATACAATTGAGATTCTTGCGGGTACTGTAAAACAGCTTGTTCCAAAGTACCTATGGCCAAATCCAACTGACCGTACATCAGCAAAGATTCCACTTCTTTCAATGCTTCATCCGCAGGAGAGGCATTGACGCTAATAATAGAAGAATCCTTTTGTACCAGTTCGCGATATTTAGCTTTCATTTGTAGAGAAGTAGGTCGGATATAACCCCTTTCCAAACCAATTTCTCTGATTTTATTTTCGTTAGGTCCTTTCTCCAAATCATCAAATACTTCATGATAACCAAGGCTATACCCCCAACCTAGCATGCGTTCTTTCACTTGGCGGCCATACTGACCCAATGAGTGGTACAGCTTCCACAAGTGTTTAGCAAACTGACTAATTTCTTCATGTTGATAGTCAAGTTTTAATGCATCAATGATAAGGCTTGCAGGCTTGGAAGAACTTTGAATGGCACGGTTATATTGTTGAACAGCAGTTTCATAACCTACTTTGTCTTTCAAGATTTTGGCACTTTGTTCAGGTTTAACGAACCCGATAACAGCACCCATCTCTTCTGGCGTAATATCCGTAAACTCTTTCTTGCCTAATACGATAGAAGAACGTTTAGAAACGCCAGGAGCATGATGGGCACCAGTATTATCATTAGCTGTAGCAGGCGCGGATGCGGATGTCTCTTCCAAATCAGGTTGTTCTCCGATTTGACGCTCGATCTCCTGCATACTCCAGCCCAAACGTCCTTCTGCCAATACACGTAATGGCAAATGTGTTTGATCGGACATCAAGCCTGCTTTAACGTACTCAGCCAAACTTTCTTCAGACAAGACAGAGCCATGACGCTCCAAGGCATCTGTCAACATATCGATATTGCCAACCCGCAGACTCAGCCCGACAAGCTCATGCACTAATTTTTCAGGCGCACCGTCGCTCAGGCCATTCAAATAACCTGCCAAGGATTCGGCAGCTTTACTCTCATAACCGAATTGCTTATATACTTGATATTCCGTCAGCGGATCGACTTCTTGCGCAGATACCGACGTAGTTGAACCGGCAGAACTACTGCCTCCCCATTCCCAATCTTGTTGATCCGGATCGGAAACGGATTGATTGACTTGATCAACCCAATCCGGACTTCCCCCTTCAATACTTTCTTGATTTGGGTGATGGTTTTTTTTGGATGATGCTTTAGCTGCTTTTGTCGTCTTTTTAGTTTTAGCTGTGCCGTTCTGTTTATAAAAAATAAACAGTAGCACCATAAACAAAAGCACTAGCAATATGATTAAAAGATAATTCAAGAACACCTCCCGATACTGTGGTGCAGCAAATAAAACTACATATATTCGATGTTCGGCATTTATGGAAACAGCCGAATCATCTATTCCCCAATTGAATTATGATAACATGATTCAACCAATAATTACATTAAAAACCATTTGTCAGACACTCCCACTATCGGATTTACAACTCAAACACGCCGATGGATTCGACGTGTGAAGTCTGTGCAAACATATTCATTACGCCTGCGGATTTGAAGTTGTATCCCTTATTTACCAAGACTTCCGCGTCGCGCGCAAAAGTTGAAGGGTTACATGAAACATATACGATTCTTTTCGGCAGATATGGAGCGTGTAGCGATTTGACAACAGCATAAGCGCCACTCCTTGGCGGATCGAGTAATATTTTGTCGAACACACCCCATGAGGCTACTGTTTTTTCATCCGTATCGAACAAGTCTGCCGTCTTAAACGACACATATTTTACACAACTGTTTCGAAGAGCGTTTTGTTTTGCACGTAAAACAAGCGAATCCAGACCTTCAATACCTATTACTGATGCACCACTCTTTGCCATAGGCAGGCTGAAATTGCCGAGACCACAAAACAAATCCGCCACCCTGTCATTAGGCTGTATATCCAACAGGCGCAAAGCTCTACTGATCATTACAGCATTCAATTCCGCATTAATCTGCGTAAAATCACCCGGCTGATAAGGCATTTCCACAGAAAATTCAGGCAAACTGTACTTCAATTCAGGCAAATCTTTAGGATATAGCGCAGATGATGGCTCACGCCCATATTGAACCCAAATCTGCCAAGCCCGTTTTGCCCCACCCAATATCCTATCAAACCATTCCTCAATTTGCTTCAAAGAGTAGCTAGACGGTTTTTTTATGAAACAAATGTTCAAAACAACCAATTCACGGCTATTAAAAAATTCTACAAATCGGACTGCCGCCCCGCCATCAGACAGCGTTTGCAACAATAATTTCACCACAGGCAGGACATCTGAAATATGCTGCGGCAACACATGACATACCTCAATATCGACTACTTCATTTGTTTTTTTCGCCTGAAAACCCATTTTCAGACGACCTTTCTTATCGACTGAGACGCTCAAACGCGCCCTATCCCGATAATGCCAAGCCGAACCATAAATAGGCGGAAGAATCTGTTCCGGTTTGACTCTGCCGATACGCTCGAGCTGTTCTTCCAAAATACGTTGCTTCAATGCAACTTGAGCGGCTGGAGACACATGTTGCAACGAGCAGCCGCCACATGTCTCATAATAACCACACGCAGGCCGGACTCGTTCAACCGACTCTTTTAATACTTCTACTGTCTCTGCTTCGCTGAACTGTTTCTTCTCCCTCAGCACCCGAAACGACACTTTCTCAGTAGGCAGCGCACCTTTAATAAAGACTGTTTTGCCATGTACTCTGGCAACGCCGCGCCCCTCATAATCCAAAGAAAAAACATCAGCCACGCCGTCAAAACATTTCGTATCAGCCATCACTTATCCACTCGACACCCGGTTTATCTTTTCAGACGACCCCAATCCATACCTGCCGCTCAAATCGGCAAGCAACCGAAAGGGCATATTTTCGCACAAAAAAATACAGATTCAGGTATGATTTCCCAAAATCTTCTTTTCATTTATTACAAGTATTACGACACATGAAAAAAACTATTTTCGGACTGACCGCTGCCCTCTTTGTGACCGCCGCCTCAGCCAACACACCCATCCCTGACGTCTCTCCCGTTTCCGAAGGTCAGCACGTCGTCATCAATATTCCGCAACAACGCTTATTCTTATATACAGACGGCAAACTGACCAAAATCTATCCTGTCGCCGTCGGCAAAGCCATGACCCAAACCACATTGGGTGAACACAAAATCGGCGCAAAAGCCTTCAATCCGACTTGGCACATCCCTAAATCCATCCAAAAAGAACGTGGCGACGGCGTTAAAAGCGTACCTGCCGGCCCTAACAACCCGCTTGGGCCTGTTTTCGTCCGTCTCGGCGACCCAAAACTCGGTTTAGGCATTCACGGCACTAATGCCCCTGTCAGCGTACCGGGCGTCCGCAGTCACGGCTGCGTCCGTATGAAGTCTCCGGACGCACTGGAATTTGCCAAAACAATCGCCTCCGGCGCTCCCGCCTCCGTCATCTACCAAATGGCCAGCCTCAACGAAGATGCCAACCAAAACCTTTGGCTGGCTGCATACCACGACCCATACGGCAAAAAAAATCTGGATACTGCCGTCTTGAAGAAAAGTATTGCCGCTTGGGCAAAAGCACACGGTAAAACCATTAATCCGGCTAAAGTAGACGCTATTTTAAAAAACCGCACCGGTGCCGCCAACTGTCTGACCTGTGCCAAAGGCGTCAAACTCAAAACCCCGTTGAAATCACTCGCCTGGACGAGCGGCTCCAGCGCTTTCAGCAAACTTAAAATTGCGCCTAAGCCTGCTCCGGTCAAAGATGTGGTTCTGCCTAAAGGTACTGAAATCGAAGTCGAAGCTGACGATACACCCGCTTCCGCACCAAACCAAAGCGTTCGTCCTGAAGCAAATCCGGCAAAACTGTACAACGCCCCCGCCAGCACGCCGAGCTATCCGAAATATGACATCCCGGAAGGCAGCGAACCGACAGGAGTGTTGTTCTAAAAGCAAAGGAATTTTCCGAATGCAAAGGTCGTCTGAAATTCAGTTCCCTAACAATATAGGAGCCGACAAATTTCAGACGACCTTTTCCATCCAATATCGTTCACATCCTTACAATCAAACCGCCCGCGCTCCCTTTTTTCCCAATAACCGCTTTACCAAACCAAATGCCAACTGCTTGTTAGTATCAGGAAAACAATCCAGCCCGATACAATACTCTTGTAAATTAGCGGCTTTCCGCCCATCGTCAGGGCTTTAGAAAATCACCGCGTTGTTAACGCCACGCGGCGACAAACTCGTTCCAATGCTGCTTGTCCTGAGCCTGTCCGGTCAGGTAATGCTTCAGCCGTTTGACTTCCACTTCATACTCGTCCGCGTCCAAAGCGCCGCTCATCAGACGGAAGCGCAGGAACATCAAATAAGTGTTTGCCGCATCGGTTTCGCAATAGTCGCGGATGTCTTTCAGACGACCTGCGTGGAACGCCTCCCAGACTTTGCTGCCGTCCATGCCCAGTTTGCCGGGGAAACCGCAAAGTTTCGCCATATCGTCCAGCGGCACATTGGCACGCGGTTGGTACAGGGCTAGCAGGTCCATCAGGTCGCAATGGCGGTTGTGGTAGCGGCTGATGTAGTTGTTCCACTTGAAATCGCGGCTGTCGCCGAAATCGCCCTCGCCCATATCCCAATAACGCGCCGCCGCAATGCCGTGTATCAGTGCGCGGTAATGCAGGACGGGTAGATCGAAGCCGCCGCCGTTCCAACTGACCAATTGCGGCGTATGGCTTTCGATAAGGTCGAAAAATTTGGCGATCATTTCCTCTTCGCTGTCGTGCATTTCGCCTATGGTGCCGACGTGGATTTTGTCCTGCCCCCAACGCATACAGCAGGAAATGGCAACTACTTGGTGCAGATGGTGCTGCATAAAGTCAGAGCCGTTTTGGGCGCGGCGTTTCTGCTGGGCAAACAAGACCACCTCGTCGTCCGGCAAAGAGGCAGGCAGGTCGTACAACAGGCGGATGCCGTTCACATCAGGTACGGTTTCAATATCGAAAGCCAAAATCGGGGTCATGGGCGACTCCTCAAATTCAATCAAAACAGATTAAAACAGACAACAGGATAACGGCATTGTGGCATGTTTCCGCATTTATTGACAGTCAAATCACACCGCCGCCCCACCATTCCATCTGCCTGTACACCTACCCAAAACACTGTCAAAACAGTAAAATCCCCCTTTTATCCCAATCCGAAACATAAGCCATGCTCACCTTCCAACAAATTATCTTCAAACTGCAAACATTCTGGGCAGACAAAGGCTGCACCGTCATCCAACCTTTCGACATGGAAGTCGGCGCCGGTACTTCCCACCCCGCCACCTGTCTGCGCGCGCTCGGCCCAGAGCCTTGGTTTGCCGCCTACGTCCAACCCAGCCGCCGCCCCAAAGACGGCCGCTACGGCGACAATCCCAACCGCCTGCAACACTATTACCAATTCCAAGTCGCCCTCAAACCCGCGCCCGCCAATATCCAAGACCTCTATCTCGATTCCCTGCGCGAATTGGGCATCGACCCCAAAGTCCACGACATCCGCTTCGTCGAAGACGACTGGGAAAACCCCACCCTCGGCGCATGGGGCTTGGGCTGGGAAGTCTGGCTCAACGGCATGGAAGTGACCCAGTTCACCTACTTCCAACAAGTCGGCGGCATCGACTGCACGCCTGTACTCGGCGAAATCACCTACGGCATCGAACGCTTGGCGATGTACCTGCAAGGCGTGGAAAACGTCTACGACCTCGTTTGGGCAAAAACGCTGGACGGCAACACCGTCACCTACGGCGACGTGTACCACCAAAACGAAGTCGAACAATCCACCTACAACTTCGAATACAGCGATGCCGACTGGCTGCTGCGCCAGTTCAACGACTACGAAGCGCAAGCCAAACGCCTGCTCGCCGAAGAAAACGCCAGCCTCGCCCTGCCCGCCTACGAGCTGGTCCTCAAAGCCGGACACACCTTCAACCTCTTAGACGCACGCGGCGCCATTTCCGTGACCGAACGTGCCACCTACATCGGCCGCATCCGCGCCCTCAGCCGTATCGTGGCGCAAAAATACGTTGAAAGCCGCGAAGCATTGGGCTTTCCTTTAATTAAATCCAAATCCTAATAGGTGTTGATATGTTCCGCAAAACGCTTGCTGCCGCCGCATTGTCCCTCATTTTCTCTGCAAATGTTCAGGCTGCCCCTTTATCGTTTCAATCCAAAACCTTGGAAGCCAAATCCTGTGACGGAAAAAACAGTGAAGGCAAACCCCTTTGCCATCAACTTACCGTCAGCTATCCAATTACCGGCGATAAACATTTGGATGACTGGGTCAGGAAAGAAATGGGCGGCAAACTGCCTACACAGAAATCGGTTCAGACGACCTTGATACGCGACAAAGACGTAAAGGAGACCAATAAGGAAAACCAAAAACTCCGCAAAGCCGGTGAGTATCCTTGTGCTTTGGACTATATAGATACGTTGGAACTGGAAGGCTATACGCCCAATTATGCCGTTTTCGGACAAGAAGACTGGGAATACAATTGTGGCCCGCACGGATACGGCGTGCACACGCTAACAGTATTGAAGCGCGGCATTGCCAATCCGAAGCCGCTTAAATTGAACGACATCCTGTTACCCAATCAAGAAGGAAAACTGACACACCTGCTTGAAGAAGCCTATGTCAAATACCTGAAGGAAAATAGTGGTGACACCGAAGAAGAAGCACGTGATTACATTAGTGGATACAATAGTGACAAATTTTCCGCTACGGAAAACTGGCGTTTCGATAAAAACGGCTTGACGTTCTTATATCAAAGTTACGAAATCGGTGCATATGTTTTAGGCAGACCTGAGTTTACTATTCCCACCAAGGATTTGCAGGGAATCGTGAAACCTGAAATCTTGAAGGAAGCGGAGCATTTCATACAACCCAAAAAATAAT
Organism: Neisseria lactamica; assembly: GCA_001067655.1. Lineage (GTDB taxonomy): Bacteria > Pseudomonadota > Gammaproteobacteria > Burkholderiales > Neisseriaceae > Neisseria > Neisseria lactamica_B. The sequence goes on along the minus strand of JUNU01000300.1, from coordinate 2,929 downwards.
TAAGGAACTGATGTAGATTATCTCCCCTTAGCTTCTGACCGATTCAAGTATTTGCAGTGAATCTTCGAAAAAAGGTCGTCTGAAAACCAAATTAGGTTTTCAGACGACCCTTTAGTTTTGGCAGGCTTATCGTCTGCCACGCGCCATAAGCGTTTATTTGAACCACCGCGACAGCGCCGGAATCCGCGACAACAAAGCCGTATCCAAGAGCCAAATCACGGCGATGGCGGCGATGGCGGTCGGGAACAATACCGCCACGATCAAAAGCGGCACAGCCATTGCCCACCATACCGGCAGCTCGATTTTCTGCGCCGGAGGAACCAGTCCGCCCGCTTTGGACGGGCGGCGTTTCCACCACATCACGCAGCCGCTGACGCAGATGAAAATAACCGCCAGGCAGAACAAGACGTTCGCCAGCACGCTCCACCAGCCCAGCGTCCCCATGTGCAGCGCGATGCTGGCCGCCATGAATTTGCCGAAGAAGTTGTAATCGTCGAAGCGGATGTCGGCTAGGATTTTGCCGCTGTATTGGTCGATGTGCACCGTGCGGTCGGCGGTCGGGCTGATCATGTCGTAGCTCATCGAATCCTGCGACAGCGTCCACACGCCCGTTTCTCCTTTGGGCAGGTTGAGCTGGTAGCGGCCTTTGAAACCGATTTCGCGGGCGAAGCGGTCAACCGTTTCCAAAGTCATCGGTTCGCTCGGATTGATGCCGTTTTCGCCCTTCGTCGTACCGGAAACAGGCATGGGCGTGAGTTCCAGAACCCACGGTGCTTCTTTGGTTTTGCCGTCGTTCAACACATCGCCGTGGGTCGGCACGGCAGATACGGGGTTCGGTTCAACCCCCCATTTGCCGGCGGGGAACTGGCTCCAAGACTGAACGAACTTACCGCCCCAAATACCCGCCCAAGCAACACCAGACAGGCAGAACAACAATAAAATCAAAGAAACCCAAGTGCCGAATGCGCCGTGCATGCTACGCCACCACGAGCGTCCTTTGCCCGTTTGCGGCACAAGCATGGATTTCAGGCTGCGCTGTTTCGCCCACCAAAGATAAATCCCCGTGATCATCATCAGGATGGTCAGCGACGCGGCAGTTTCTATCAGGTAATCGCCCGCCGTGCCGAGCATCATATCGCCGTGGATTTCGTCCATCGTGTGATACCAGCCCTCATTGCGTGGCATGGAACTGACGACTTTCGCCGTGTAAGGATCGACGGCGACCATGGTCGCTTTGTCGTCGTTGTTTACGCGGAACACGGCAACCATATCGTCGGCGCGCGGCGCGATATATTGCACCACCGAAGCGGTTTCAGGGTTCACAGACTGCCGCGCCGCTTCCGCCTGCGCCGACAAAGGCTGCACTTGCGCCTGCGGGGTAACGTGTATACGCTCACCCTCTTTGCCGGTAATGTTGGCAAATAGAAGCATTCCCAACCCTGTTATGGCAAGCAGGGTCAGAAAGGGAGCGACCAGAAGTCCGAAATAAAAATGCCACCGCCACACGGTCAGATAGCGGCGGTTCGCTTGTTGCTCGGAACGGGGAGTAGGTTTGGTTGTGTCCATAAATTCTCTCTGTTGTTTTGAGTGGATTGAGATAAAACGCCAAGCTCCTGCTTTGCACTTTTATTCAAATCCACGGAGAAAATGGCAATTGAAAATACATTTCGTCGCCATTTTTTACATCACGGTCTTTAATTCGGCATGAGCAGATTCAGAATAAAATATGAATCTTCAACAGTGAATTATAGACCAAAGGAACTAATACTTTATGAGTATAATCAAATTTTTGGATATTAACAAATTTTGCAAATAAAGCCGTGTCAAAAGACAAGGCATTGGGAAGAGACAATAAAGAAGAAAAATAGTTCGGCGTAAAGGCAGACATGTAACCAACTGTCAGACAGCAAAGTCCCCCCAAACCTCAAGCATGTTCGAAAAATGCGCTAAATTTCCACCTATATGCAATAAATACCGCCAAGCCCGTTTTATGACAAAGATCGTCTGAATCAAACTATACTTTTAGACGACCTCTATTCAATCACGGAGCTTATTTATGTCCATCCGTCTGACTACATTATCCCTAATCCTTGCCGTCGCAGCCTGCACGCCTAGTGTTTCCCCATCGGCAGAAACCTCGCCGACCGTCACCAAATCCACTATCGACACCGCCTACTGGACTGAACAGCCCTATTGTAGCGGCCGCTATCAATTGCGCCTGCCATCCAAACGCCACCATGGCAGTACGCACATGACTTACAACGGCTGGAGCGTGATGGTTATGTTTAATGATTGGGATAGAAATGTTAGGACTATCAATAGGTTTAAACGTAGTGGGTATGATGGAACCGATATTGTCGTCGATACCCGCACCCTGATTCCGGACCGGGCGATGATGCAGGTAACACGCGGGGGATTTCATTGGGAAAACATTATCGGGAAAGACGGTATGCCCTACGAAGCCGACTTATATTTCAAACTGGATAATGATGACGCCTATATCGTACGCAGTTTTTTCTATATCCCTGCCGACAATAAGAAAGCCCCTGCCAACTGGAAAGCCCAAGAAAAAGAAGCAATAAACACCTTAGAGAAAAAATTCCGCCAAGAAATCCTTAGCGGCTTGAAAACCAGGCAGGAATTTGAAGTGCCAAATAAACACGGTATTTGCCTGATAGGCGGCTTTATCGCTGATGACGGTAAAAAACCGTTTGAGGTTCATAGCACCGTCGAATTTGCCAAACAACACGATATGAGTCTGGAAATCATGCACGGCGATGTGTTGAAAGCAGGCGAACCGACGCTACTGAAACGTAAGGTTAATTTAGATAAGGGTGTAATGGTTAAAGCCCTAACGCACACCATCCGCCAAGGAAAACGCACCATCAACGGCATGTCCGGCGAGGAAAAACTGGTGAAATGGGGCGGC
>JUNU01000299.1 GCA_001067655.1 Neisseria lactamica | reverse complement strand
CACTGATACACTAGTGTTGCACTTGAAATCCGAATCCAAAGTCGTCTGAAAATTTTGTCTTGCGGTCTTGTGTTGTTTGGAAGGATGAAAGGCTATCGAGAGAAAAGTGTGAGGAAAGGTCGTCTGAAAGCTATGTTCAAGGTTTAATACCATGGAAGCTGCGTTTTCAGACGACCTTTTGCATCGCTATTGCTTCACAGGCTTCAAAGTCGGCAACACCGTATCCCAAATCGCGAGGACTTCGGCTTCGCTGCGCTTCGTCCCGTCTTTTTTCTCCGCGCCGAACTGCATCATAATGCGCGGGTCGCCGCCGTCGCGTTCCCAGAAGAACATATATTTGTTGCCGCCCCATTTCACCAGTTTTTCCTCGCCGGACATG
>JUNU01000298.1 GCA_001067655.1 Neisseria lactamica | reverse complement strand
TACTGTCTGCGGCTTCGTCGCCTTGTCCTGATTTAAATTTAATCCACTATAATTAACGGTAAACTCAAAATTTACGGCTCACGGCGCAGGCGCATGGTTTTGCCGTTTTGCTCCAAAATCAAATCAGCGCCGTCGAAACGATAGTTCCACACGCTTCTCATGTTCAAGAAAGCCTCTTCCAACTTCATGTCTTCACACAACATCATCGACGTCGCAATCGGACCGAAATCGATTTTGTCCGAACCGACTTCTTTTGCTTGAAGCATCAAATGATTACAACCCATCTTGCCATGCGCCTTGGGCATTTTGCTCAAATCCAAAAAAGCCGTTCTGCCCGCCAAATCTTTTTCGGTGAATTTGTCGAAAGAAACCACACGCCATTTCGCCGCCAAATTCGGCGCTGACGCTTGACGGGGTTCGGATGGTTTTTCAGACGACGTGACAGGTTGGGACTGCTGCGGTTTTTCAGCAAGAGAAGTACAGGCGGTCAGCATGATTGCGGTCATAAGGGTGGGGATCAGGGTTTTCATGATTTTGCCTTTCTAACGTGAGGTCAGATCAAAGGTCGTCTGAAACTGCTTCAGCGAAACCCGCTACGCACTTTTCAGACGACCTCTTGATCTTTACAGCGTCGTATCCAAAGCTTTGGAAATATCGTTCCAAATATCGTCCGCGTCTTCAATGCCGATGGAGAAGCGCAGCAAGCCGACTTTGATGCCCATTTCCATTTTCACATCATGCGGCACGCCGCTGTGGGACTGGGAATAGCAATGGTTGACCAGACTTTCGACACCGCCGAGGCTGGACGCCATTTTGACCAGTTTCATGTTTTTAATCACACTATTTGCCGCTTCGCGCGTGTCGTTTTTGAGGTAAACCGTTACCACACCGCCTATGCCTTTGGGCATTTGGGTTTTCGCCAGTTCGTAGTGTTCGTGCGACGGCAGGCCGGGGTAGAACACTTTTTCCACGGCAGGATGGGCTTCGAGGCGGCGGGCGATGTCTAGCGCGTTTTTGCAGTGCGCTTCCATGCGCAAGGCGAGTGTTTTGATGCCGCGCAACACCAGCCAGCAGTCCATCGGGCCGGCAATCGCGCCGGTATGCACCATCATGTCGTGCAGCGGCTTCGCCAGTTCTTTGGTTTTGACGGCGACGATGCCCATCAATACGTCAGAGTGTCCGCAAAGGTATTTGGTGGCGGAGTGGAACACGATGTCGCAGCCCATCTCCAGCGGCTGTTGCAGATGCGGCGTGGCGAAGGTGTTGTCGATGCCGACCAATGCACCGGCGGCGTGGGCTTTGGCGGCAAGTGCTTTGATGTCCACCAATCTCAAAAGCGGATTGGACGGGGTTTCCAGCCAAACCAGTTTCACATTGTGCACTGCAAGCAGCTCGTCCAAGCGGTCGGGGTTGCCCAAATCGGCAAAAACGACGTTTACACCCCACTTTTTATATATGTCAACCAGCAAGTCATACGCGCCGCCGTAAATGTCGGCAACGGCGACGATGGTATCGCCCGGACGCAGGAAGGTACGCCACACGGCATCGATGCCCGCCATACCGCTGGAAAAGGCAAAACCCGCCGCCCCGCGTTCTAAATCGGCAACCGTGTCTTCCAAAACCTGACGGGTCGGATTGCTCAGGCGCGAATAGCGGTAGGGAACCTGCTCGCCGATTTCGTGCAGCGCGAACATACTGTTCTGATAAATCGGCGGCATCAACGCGCGGTTGTGTTCGTCGCAATCGTAGCTGGAATGCATGACTTTGGTGGCAAATTTCATCTCGGCTCAACCTTGTAAAGATATGAATAATTCAGGATTTTATCACTATCCGAAAAATAGAAACAATCAATGCGGACACGGTTTGCAAGTGATATAATCCCGCATTTGCAAAACGGACGACATGAATCCGTTTCCAAACGACACACACCCCAACAATCCGACAATTAAGGACAAACAACGCATGAACGCCATTGCAGACGTGCAATCCAGCCGCGATTTACGCAATCTGCCGATTAACCAGGTCGGTATTAAAGACCTGCGCTTTCCGATTACTTTGAATACCGCCGAAGGCAGCCAATCCACCATCGCCCGCCTGACCATGACGGTTTTCCTGCCCGCCGACCAAAAAGGCACGCATATGTCGCGCTTCGTGGCGTTGATGGAACAACAAACCGAGGCTTTGGATTTCGACAGGCTGCACAAACTGACTGCCGAAATGGTTGCGCTTTTAGACTCCCATTCCGGCAAAATCAGCGTTTCCTTCCCCTTTTTCCGCAAAAAATCCGCACCCGTTTCCGGCATCCAATCCCTGCTGGACTACGACGTTACCCTGACGGGCGAAATCAAAAACGGCGCATACAGCCATAATTTGAAAGTGATGGTGCCCGTAACCTCTTTGTGTCCGTGTTCCAAAGAAATTTCCCAATACGGCGCGCACAACCAACGCTCGCACGTTACCGTTAGCCTGACCGCCAACGCCGAAGTCGGTATCGAGGAAATCATCGACTGCGTGGAAGCGCAGGCAAGCTGCCAGCTCTACGGCCTGCTCAAACGCCCCGATGAAAAATACGTTACCGAAAAAGCCTATGAAAACCCGAAATTCGTGGAAGACATGGTGCGCGACGTAGCCACCGCGCTGATTGCCGACGGACGCATCGAAAGCTTCATCGTCGAGAGCGAAAACTTCGAGTCAATACACAACCACTCGGCTTACGCCTATATTGCGTATCCTTAAGCAAGCGAAAAATCAAAAAGGTCTTTGGATTCGGATTTCAAGTGCAACACTAGTGTATCAGTGGTTTGA
>JUNU01000029.1 GCA_001067655.1 Neisseria lactamica | reverse complement strand
ACTGTCTGCGGCTTCGTCGCCTTGTCCTGATTTAAATTTAATCCACTATATTTAATCCTCTAAAATCTTGCTTTCAATCATGCAGCGGATACATGCCTGCCGCACATAGGCTTTGCGGTCGTCTGAAAGACGCAGTACAAGCATACTTCCATAGCCGAACAGAAAATCTGCTTCTTTGCCCTGCGCCGTGCCGAGTATTTCGGCTTGGTGGAAGGTGCGGCCGTCTGAAAGCGCGATGTCGTAACGGCAGCCTTCCTTTATCAAACTGCATTCCGCTTCGGGAAAAGTCTGTTTCCGCCAAGCCTGCTCGCGTTTGCGGCTGCGGCAGGTTTGGAACGACCAGCAAACCAGAGTCGAAAAAACGATGACGCCTATGATTAGCCAAGTGTTCATATCTATTCCTTAAAGTCGGCTCAGTTTTAGGTAGCCTTCTTTCGGAAAAGGATGTTCTACCCATCTTTCCAAATATTCTTTTTCGCCGATATTCAGATAAATATCTTCTAAAATCAGACGGATGTTTTCCGCCAATTCATACCGGGCCACTTTGCCGTGCCATAAGGTTTGTTGTGGACTGCGATTGAAGTTGAAACTGAAAAACCAGTCGTCTGAATAAATCAGCCTCACTTCGGCTTCGTTGCTTTGTTCGGCTGCAGATACCAGTAAGGCCAGTTCGCCAGGTTCGTCTAAAAACAGGACTTTCGCCTCAGTGATGCTGCCGCCGCTTTGCAGGGCAATTGCTAAATCACATAAGTCTTTCAGCGAATCATGCAGATAGGAAACAGCCTGTTGATAGTTCTCTTCGCCATATTTCACGGTAACGCTTGCCCAGCCTGCATCGTACAGTTGATAGGCGATATGAAATGGTTCGGTCATGGCTATGTCTCCTTCAGGTCATCTGAAAGTATCGATAAGGTGCAGCACGGCAAACAACGAGTTTTTTGGAAACGCCTTATTGCTCTAACCGACTGAGCTACCCGCCGAAAGCGGGGCAGGACTCGAACCTGCGACGGATGTAGTTTCCAAGGCATTTGTCCGCCATACTGCGAAAAAGGTGGGCGGCTAGATTGGCAGGATTTACGCCGTTTCCGGGCGGCGGGAATCGAACCCGCAATAACCGATCTGTAATCCTGCCGGCATCCGCCCGTAAGGGGTGGTACATCTGGCAACAAGGGGTGGAGAAATTTTTACGCGCTCTATCCTCTGAGCTACTCTGCCATAGTTGGCGGCAGAGGCGGGATTCGAACCCGCGACCTCGAGCGTTGGCAGGCTGTAATTCCTCCGGCATTTGCCGAATGCACCTAAAACGGTTTTCATCGTAGGTCGTCTGAAAAGTTTCAGACGACCTTGAGTGATCAAGCGATACGGCAAGCCATCAGCCATTCAGGGAAACAAGACCGGGCATTTGCCTGCTATATCAGAAAAGGTGGGCGACTAGAAAAACAAGACGTCAACGCCTATTAGGCGAGGCAGGAGTCGAACCTGCAGAAACCTTGTAATCTTGTCGGCATTCGCCCTGTAACGGCACAACAGCTAAAAATTCACGGAAAATTCTTTCCTATAGAACTGTATTTTCCGCAGCATCTGCTGCATCGTTACATTTACAACATAGCCAACAGCGTGCCAACGATAAAAAAATTTCAAAATTAATTTTTAATTTATTGAATATAAAGAAAATATATTTTAAGGTGGTCTTTTGTGGCAAATAACGTAGAATGCTGAAAAATATAATTTTGGATAGTTATATAGAAAATAAAATACATAAGGAGATGCGATGCGATTCGACGATTTGGACAAACGCCTGCGGCAATACGAAACCGCTTACGATTTTTGCGTGCCGCAGGAAAACTTCATCGTAGTGCGCTTGGACGGGCGCGGCTTTACGCGGTTGACTAAGGAAATTTGGCAATTTGAAGCCCCGTTTGACATCCGTTTTCGCGATTTGATGGCACACACCGTCCAGCATTTGATGCAGTGCGGCTTCAATGTGGCGTATGGCTATTCCGAAAGCGACGAAATTTCACTGCTGTTGCGCCGCGACGACGATACGTTCAAACGCAAAACGCGCAAAATCATTTCGGTATTGGCGGGCGAAGCCAGCGCTGCCTTTTCGGTAGCTCACGGGCAGCCTGCCGCTTTTGATGCACGGGTTTGCGTTTTGCCGAACGAAAAACTGGTGGTCGATTATTTTCGTTGGCGGCATGAAGACGCGCACCGCAACGCGCTCAACGCCCACTGCTATTGGATGCTGCGCAAAAAAGGCGAAAGCGTGTCCCGCGCCACGGATGCCGTCAGCGGGCTGACACGCGCTCAAAAACACGATTTGCTGTTTGAAAATAACATTAATTTCAACGAACTGCCCGCATGGCAGAAACGCGGCTTCGGCGTGTATTTTCAGACGACCTTGAAAGAGGGCTTCAACCCGCAAACCAAAGAGAACGTACAGGCGGAACGCCAAATCTTACATACGGATTTCGAGCTGCCTTTGGGCGACGATTACGGCGCATTTGTCTTGGAAAGAATCGTTTAGAGGTCGTCTGAAAATGAATACTGCACCCAAAAAACAAGTCGCCGTCAGCTTTCTCGGTACGGTATTGGACAGCGGTTTCGGTCAAGGGCGTTGGCAGAAGTGGCGGCCGAATGTCGCCATGAATCAGCGTCATGATTTCCATCTTGACCGCATGGAGCTGTTTTATGCGGAGAAATACCGCGATTTGGCGGATCATGTAAAAGCCGATATTCAGCAGGTGTCGCCGCACACCGTTGTCAATCTCGTGCCTATGGAGTTGGAAAACCCGTGGGATTTTTCCGAGGTTTATACCAAGCTGCACGATTGGGCGGCGGGCTATACGTTTGATACTGAAGAAGAAACTTATCTCACCCACATCACCACGGGTACGCACGTTGCGCAAATCTGCCTGTTTTTATTGGTGGAATCGCGCCAAATCCCCGGTGTGCTGTTGCAGACTGCTCCGCCGAAAAACCAAAGGCGCAGCATGGGGAAAGGCGATATCGGCGGTTATGAAATCATCGATTTGGATTTGGCGCGTTACGATGTGCTTGCCGAACGCCTTGCCGCCGTGCGCGATGACGCGGTGCGCTACCTGAAAAGCGGTATCTCCACCCAAAACGCCGCCTTCAACCGCATGATTGCCGAAATCGAACAAGTCGCGCTGCATTCCCCGTCGCCGATTCTGCTCTCCGGCCCTACCGGCGCGGGCAAATCGATGCTGGCGCGCAGGATTTTCGAGTTGAAAAAGGCGCGCCACTTGATTAAAGGCGAGTTTGTCGATGTGAACTGCGCCACCTTGCGCGGCGACGGCGCGGCTTCCGCCCTGTTCGGACACAAAAAAGGCGCGTTTACCGGTGCGGCGGAAAAGCGTGAAGGCTACCTGAAAACCGCCGATGGCGGCGTGCTGTTTTTGGACGAAATCGGCGAATTGGGCTTGGATGAGCAGGCCATGTTGCTCAAAGCCATTGAAGAAAAACATTTTTATCCCGTCGGCAGCGACAAGGAAGTGCAAAGCAGTTTCCAGCTTATTGCCGGTACCAACCGCGACCTGCGGCGGGAAATCCGCGCCAGACGCTTCCGCGAAGACCTGTTTGCCCGCATCAATATCTGGAACTACCCGCTGCCCGCACTTGCCGACCGCCGCGAAGACATCGAGCCGAACATCGAACACCAGCTCGCGCTCGCTTCGCAGGAACTCGGTCGCGCCACCCGTTTCAATAAAGAAGCCCTGTCCGCCTACCTTGCCTTTGCCCATTCAAACGAAGCCCGATGGCGCGGCAATTTCCGCGACCTTGCCGCCAGCATCATGCGCCTGGCCACGCTTGCCCCACAGGGCAGGATACAGGCGGAGCAAGTAGCGGCGGAAATTGAGCGACTCAAATGGTTATGGGCTGAAGAGACGGATTCAGACGACCTTTTACACAAGGGGTCGTCTGAAAAGGCAGACAGCTACCCCGACAAAATCGATTGGGAAAATTTGGATTTGTTTGACCGCTTGCAATTGCAGAACGTGATTGACGAATGCCGCAAACACCAAAACATGGCGCAGGCGGGAAGGGCATTGTTTCATGTTTCCCGAAACAGCCGTGCCAAAACCAATGACAGTGACAGGCTGCGCAAATATTTGCAGAAATTCGGTTTGGAGTGGGGCGATATCATGCAGTAGATGAGGCTTGAACCGAGCGGGTTGGGGCGGGAGAGGTTTTTATTTCGATTGGCTGGTATTAGGAAGGGTCGTCTGAAAAAACTGTTCTCAAGATTCACTGAGTTCGTTTTAGCTCCGCATAAACTGACTGCGTCCGTTTTCAGACGACCTTTTGCTTTGTGGCGGGGATGTATTTATGGTTTGGTCAGATAAGGATATAGATCCATACGTGCGTCTTGGCGTACGGCTAAATAGTCCGGTGCATAAAACCTCATCCCAGTGCCGTGATAAAGGCATTTTTGCTGAGGATCAGGATACAGTCCGCCACCTAAATAGCCGATTTCTAGCGGGTGCTGATTGGCAGCATACTGTTTCAACACTGCGGCAGCAGCTTGTGTTTGTTCGGCGGTGGGATGGTCGCCAGCTTGTCTCAGACCAAGCAGATCCCAAAAGGTTTTTCTAGGAGGAGTAATACGGATATTGTATGTCGTACATCCATCGTCATAAATTAGGTGTTCTATTTGGCGGACGGAAATTTGATAGTAACCGTGGCTGCCTACAATACTGAGGACTTGGGCTTTTGAAGAATCACCGCCGGCATAGGTTGCTAACGGAAACGATAGGAAGAAGAGGGGGATAAGGTAGCGCATAAGGTTTAGGTCGTCTGAAAGAGTGTTGGGCGTTACTGCAAGCTTAACATGGCAGGTATTACGGAAAGTATAGTGGATTAAATTTAAACCAGTACGGCGTTGCCTCGCCTTGCCGT
>JUNU01000297.1 GCA_001067655.1 Neisseria lactamica | reverse complement strand
TCAAACCACTGATACACTAGTGTTGCACTTGAAATCCGAATCCAAAGACCTTTTGCGTTACAAGGTGCTTACCTTAGAGGGAAGAAAATAATTGCTATGACGACAGCAATCACACCGTAAATCGCCATCGGGATGACGGTTTTCTTGATAATCGCACCTTCGGCGTTTTTCACGTCCAGTACGGTACATACGGCGATGATGTTGTTGATGCAGACCATGTTGCCCATTGCGCCGCCGACGGATTGCAAGGCGAGGATGAGGGTAACGGACAGGCCGGTATCAATAGCGATTTGTTGCTGAATCGGGCCGAATGTCAGGTTGGATACAGTGTTCGAACCGGAGAAGAATGCACCGATAGCGCCAAGGTAAGGGGAGAAGTAAACCCAGTGTTCGCCTGCCATCGCGGCAAACTCTTTACCGATGATTTTCACCATGGAGTCGTCGCCGCCAACCATCATCAGTTGAACCATAATCAGCGCGCCCATCAAGGCAAGTAGCGGTTTTTTGGTTTGGTTGAACGTTGCAGCGTAGAAAGCCCAAGCGTCTTTGAATTTGGTTTTATAAAGCAGGATACAAATCCAAACGGTAAAGACAAACGGAATCCATGCGGGAACGTAGAGGGTTTGGTAGGACGCATTGACGCCTTGTCCGAAAATATTGCCGAAGGTAATGGTCAAAGAGTCGCTGACGGTGATTTTGCTCAAATCAAACGGCAGTTGGAAACTGAACCATTCTTCTTTGCTGGTCAACAGGCCTTTGATGCCGAGCTGTTTGATACGGGTAACCACCAACATACCGATAAGCATACCCAGAGGGGCAAGTGCTTTGGCGACTTGGGCGAAAGGTACTTTTTCGGCATTCGGGTCTTTCGGATGGTCTTTGCTCAAACCCCAGCCATGGTTGGCTGCGAATACGGATACCATCAGGCCGATTGCGCCGGCAACGAGTGATGGGAATTCTTCGTTAACCATCGCCAAAGCGACATAAGGAATGGTACAAGAGAAGACAGCGATGCCGATGAAGCCCAAGTTTTTACGGATTTCAGACCAAGGCACGATGAAGCTCAAGCCGATGACGGGGATGACGAAACCTGCGAAGAAGTGCATCACGCCGGTTTGTCTGCCGATGGCAAGGATGTTTTCAGCACTCAGGTTTAATGGTGCGAAACCGAACCAAGTCGGTGTACCCACCGCTCCGAATGATACGGGTACGGAGTTCATGACCAGCGTAAAAATCGCCACTTTCAACGGATTGAAACCCAAGCTCATCAGAATCGGGGCAGCAATCGCAGCAGGCGTACCGAAGCCGGATGCACCTTCAATCATAAAGGCGAACGCCCAGCCGATAATCATCAGCTGCGCCACAGGATTCGGGCTGATGGTCGCCAGCCATTTGCGGATAATGTCGATACAGCCGGTGGTTTCCATCATACGGTTGAACATAATCGCACCGAAAATCACGGTAATCGGCGTCAATGTGGAAACCAGGCCGGACGCTGCGGTTGCGTTGAGCAGCATAGCGTTGTCGTTGAAATAAAACAGCTTGATGGCGTAAATCAGCGCGGCGGTAATCGGTAGCGCAATGTAGGAAGGCATACTGTTTTTTTTAACCATCAGCCAAATCAGCAGGATGATGGGAAAAATGCTGAGGAATAGTGCCATGGTGAATCCTTAAAATCGGCGTTGTTTATCAATTTTTCTAATGATGTCGGATGCGAGAGAGATATCGAACCTTAATCTGAGAGTAATTATCAAATAAATTGGTAATACCAATTTAAAAGAATGCCGCATACTTTACGTAATACGATGTAATCGGTCAAGTGGTTTATACGCGAACCGCGCTTTATAAGATAAGGATTTCGGCTTAGGAGAAATTAGTTTTTTATTATCAGAATATTGCAAAATAGATAAGCAGGAGAAAGGGGAAGAGTGTTGGAAATGCCGCAACAGATAAATTCAAAAAAGGTCGTCTGAAAAACAGCTTCCGCTTCGTTGGTATTTATACCTTGATGAAACTTGCTGTATTTGTTTTCAGACGACCTTTGGGCAGCTTTATTGTAAAGGTTCGGCGAACCAGTCTTGCGTGGCGGTATCGGCATCAAAGACTTGTCCCATCAGCGGAGTCAACGGATTGACGCCCAAACTGCGTGCCAGCGGGATGCTTTGGAGCAAGGGTTCGTTCCAAGCGTGCAATGCCATGGCGTAGGCGCCCCAGTGGATGGGCATGAAGCGTTTGGGCGCGAGCTTCGCGGCGTAGCGGGCGGTTTGTTCGGGGAAGAGGTGGTTGTTGGGCCAATGTTCGCTGTATTGCCCGTTTTCGATGAACGCGATGTCGAACCCGTTGAATTTTTCGGCGATTTTGTCGAAATGGCTGCCTTGTGCAGAGTCGCCGTGGAAATAGAATTTTTCGTCGCCGTGTTCGATGGCAAAGCTGGACCACAGGGCTTGGTTGTGGTCGGTCAGGGTTCGGGAGGAGTCGTGGCGGGCGGGTAGTGCGGTGTAGCGGATGCCGTTGCGTTCGGTGCTTTGCCACCAGTCAAGTTCGGTAATGCGCTCTTGCGGTACGCCCCATTTTTTCAGCAATACGCCCATGCCGAGCGAGACTATGAAATGGCTGCTGCCTTTTGAATTGAGTGCCTGCACGCTGTCTTTTTCGAGGTGGTCGTAGTGACTGTGTGAAATCAGGATGACATCGACAGGCGGCAGTTCGTCAATTTCTGCGGGAGCTGGCTGGAAGCGCTTCATGGTAATGGGAATGGGGGAGACGGAATTGCCGAAAACGGGGTCGGTAATGACGGTTTGCCCGCCGATCCGCATCAATAGGGTGGAATGTCCGAACCAGACGAAGCGGCTTTTGCCTTCGGGTGCGGCGAGAAAAGTCTGCCAGTCGGGCTTGACGGTAGGCAGAGGTTTGGGCGGGCGCGTTGCCTGCGGGTCGGTCAGGATTTTCCAAAATGCGCTGACGAGGCCGGTCGGTTTCTGCTGCGGTTCGGGGTTGAAGAAGGTTTGCGTTTTCGGGTCGTAGTGGTCGCTTGCGGGGTAAACGGGATGTTGGTCGGGATAGAGCCAGTAGGTGAGCAGGGCGCAGGCGGTGGTCAAGGTAATGAGTTTTTTCTTGTGTTTCATATTGGTTTTATGAAGAAGGTCGTCTGGAAATTTTTCAGACGACCTTGGATTCTGTTTGAAGTTTGAAATGGTTTCGGTATCCGTCAGATGGCGTGCGAACAGCCGGACACCATTTTTTTGAGGGCTTGCGAGTCGAGGATTTTGATGTGTTTGTGTTCGACCGAAATCAAGCCTTCGTGGTGGAACTTGGACAGCGTGCGGCTGACGGTTTCGAGTTTCAGCCCCAGATAGCTGCCGATTTCTTCGCGCGACATCCGCAGGATGAAATCGTTGGCGGCAAATCCGCGCGAGTAAAGGCGTTGGGACAAGTTAAGCAAAAACGCCGCCAAACGTTCTTCGGCGCGCATGTTGCCCAAAAGCAGCATCACGCCTTGGTCGCGCACGATTTCGCGGCTCATCAACCGGAAAAAATGGCTTCTCAGGCTGGGGATGTTGTGTCCCAGCTCTTCAATGTGGGTGAAGGGCAGCTCACACACTTCGCTGTCTTCCAAAGCCACCGCGTCGCAGCTGTGGATATGGGAACAAATGCCGTCCATACCGATGAGTTCGCCGGACATAAAAAAACCGGTAACCTGATCGCGGCCGTCCTGACTGGCAACCGTGGTTTTGAAAAAACCGGCACGGATGGCAAACAGCGACGCGAAAGGCTCACCGGTACGGAACAGATATTCCCCCTTCTTCAAGCGGCGGCTCTGTCGGATGACCGCGTCCAATTGTGCAAACTCATTGGGCAAAAGCCCGACAGGCAGGCAGAGTTCACGCAGCGAACAGGAAGAACACAGGGTTTTCATCTGATGCATAGCATTGTGTGTGGTCATAAAACACCCTTAAAATTAAGGTTTTTATCCAGTCATGATTACGTAAGTTATTGACACATATCAAGACAGGTTTATCATACTGTGGCATTCTACCAAACTATCCGAAAATTGCCTAACATCATTACTCTAATCACACACACGCCATGAAAGTAATACCGATACAAAATAATCACAATAGAAACAATGACAAGCCTGAGTTTGACCGCGAACTCATTGCCAGCCTTCCTTCCAGCGGTCCGCGCTATACTTCTTACCCCACAGCCGACCGATTCCATGACGGATTTCGCGAAGCCGAATATATCAATGCCTTGAATCAGCGCAGTATGGGGGCTTTGAACAAGCCCCTTTCGCTTTATATCCACATCCCCTTCTGCAATACTATCTGCTACTACTGCGGCTGCAATAAAATCATCACCAAAGACAAAAGCCGCGCCGATGCCTACATCGAATACCTTGAAAAAGAAATGGAATTGCTTGCCCCGCATCTGGGCGGACGGCATCAGCTCGCGCAACTGCACTTCGGCGGCGGTACACCGACCTTTTTGAGCGACGACCAAATCGAACGCGTATTCCGCATGATACGCAAACATTTCCAACTTATCCCCGGCGGCGAATACTCCATCGAAATTGACCCGCGCAAAGTCAGCCGTGAAACCGTCCTTATGCTCGGCAAGCTTGGTTTCAACCGTATGAGCGTCGGTATTCAGGACTTTGATCCCAAAGTGCAGGCAGCGGTCAACCGCATCCAAAGCTACGACGAAACCAAAGAAGTCATCGATGCCGCCCGTGAAGCGGGGTTTAAATCCGTCAGCGTCGATTTGATTTACGGCCTTCCGCACCAAACCGCCGAAAGCATCAAAACCACCATTGATACGGTATTGTCGCTCGATCCCGACCGCCTTGCCCTTTATCACTACGCCCACCTGCCGCATATCTTCAAGCCGCAACGCCGTATCGATACCGAAGCCGTTCCCGGCAGCGAAGAAAAACTCGATATGCTGCAATATTGCGTCCAAACCCTGACCGAACGCGGCTATGTCTTCATCGGCATGGACCATTTCGCCAAACCCGATGACGAACTCTCCATCGCCCTCAAAGAAGGCTTCCTCCAGCGCAACTTCCAAGGTTACTCAACCTACGCAGACTGCGATTTGGTCGCCATCGGCGTATCTTCCATCGGCAAAATCGGCAGTACCTACTCCCAAAACGAACGCGACATCGACGCCTACTATGCCGCACTCGATGCAGGACACCTGCCTATTATGCGCGGCTACCAACTCAATCAGGACGACCTTTTGCGCCGCAACATCATCCAAGATTTGATGTGCCGCTTCGCCTTGGATTACCAAATCTACGAAAGCGTGTTCGGCATTCCGTTCGACCGTTATTTCAAAGACGAAATTGCCGACTTGGAACAACTCTCCTCCCTCGGACTCGTCCGCCTGAAACCGCACGGACTGACCGTTACCCCAAAAGGCCGCTTCCTGATACGCAACATTGCTATGATATTCGACTACCATCTGCGCCACAAGGAAACCAAAGCCCAATATTCGCAAACGGTGTAAACAGGCATGGAAAAGGTCGTCTGAAAATTTTCAGACGACCTTTGTTTTTATTTTCAATACTTTCGGGTAACATAAAACCATATTTGCCGCTTTGTCGGGATTCAAAGTCAATTTGTGATAGGCGCGCGCCCTATGATTACCGAACAGCAAAACGATATCCTCAGCATCAATCAAGTGCAGCTTCTCCTTGCTGAAAAACGCACGGCACTTGCCGTCATGCGTACGGGTATTGCCGTGTTCGCGCTGCCTTTGTCTATTTTCAGTGCCTTGATTGCAACATCGAAATGGTACGAGGCTGTCGATGTTTGGCCCTTGCTCGCGTTGGTCAGTCTGATGAACATCAGTTTGATTTTTTTCTCGGTCTATCTGATTACCCGCTCGCTCCGTAGAATGCACCAATACGACCGAATGATTGCCGACATCAAATACAACAATCAGTCTTTGCGTAAACTGCTTGAGTCATAAAATCCAGACGGTTGGGGCAGGGCATAGGTCGTCTGAAAATCAAAATATAGAGGAATTTTAGTTATTTAGTATGGTGGATTAAAATAAAAATGAGACAAGGCGGCAACGCCCGCCGTGTACGGGTAGT
>JUNU01000296.1 GCA_001067655.1 Neisseria lactamica | reverse complement strand
AGCTAAGGCGAGGCAACGCCGTACTGGTTTAAAGTTAATCCACTATAAAAAAGGTCGTCTGAAACCTTTTCAGATTTCAGACGACCTAGATATCAGAACCTAAGCAATTAATCGTCGCTGGTGAATGCCAACAAGATGCGCAACAGGCTGCTGAAAATATTGTAAATCGAGATGAAAATGGTCAGGGCCGCGCTGATATGGCTGTCTTCACCACCGTCAATCACGGTACGCACCTGCCACATAATAACCAGCGAACTGAACACAACGAACGCGCCGGAAATCGCCAGGCTCAGAGCCGGAATTTGCAGAATGAAGTTAGCAACCACTGCAATCATCAGAACCACACCGCCGATTGCCAAGAAGCGTCCGAGCGAGTTCATGTTCATCGTTGTGCGGCGCGCCATCGCTGCCATCGTAAAGAATACGCCGGCGGTCATGGCTGCGGCGACACCTACGATTTGAGTACCATTACGGATAGCAAGCGCATATTGCAGCAACGGGCTGATCAACACACCCATACCGAAGGTAAAAATCATCAACAAGACAACGCCCGTATTGCTGTAACGGTTTTTCTCGATAAGGAAAATCATACCGTAGAAGAATGCCAATACAGCTACAAAACCCATCCAGCGTGCGCCGAACATAGCGTACAGGTTTAGGCCCAAAGCGCTGCTGGCGAATGCGCCGGCAATAGCGGGAATGAAAGACAAACCCAGCAGGCGGTAAGTTTTTTGCAAGACAATGTTTTGGGAAACTTGTCCTGCAAGAGGATGGTCGTAAACGTCGTTTCGCATGGCGTTTGCTCCTGAAAAAATGTGTGAAAACAAAAAGAGTACTGATTCTATCAGCAAATTATTGGCTTGGGCATAAAAATATGCCTACGTCGCCGTTTAGGGATAAGTGGTAGCGTTCAAAGCATTTTAAAGTGCTGCAATCATAAATTTACATAAAAGACTGCTTCTGAAACCGATACCGAATCTTTGCCCACCCCTTTTACCGTTTGATTTGATTTTCACCACTTCAAAACCGGATAAAACAAACTTCTGCAAGATAATGGATTTTGGAATTTAATGATTTGCCATAGCAAATTTGAACAGAGCTGGTTTCAGGCTGCGTAAACAACATAAGAAATAAAATAACTTCATTGATTATTTATCAACTTTCGACCTATTGTCTGCCGAACGGCTGAATGATACGATTGCGCCGGTAAGTGTAGTGTAATCGCTCAAAATCCGAATAAGCAGCTGATTTCAGACGACATCAATGATGCGCAGAAAGCCACTGTCTTCGATTTTGGCGATTCGTTATGTTTAACTGCATATCAATGATTATATAAGGAAATACAGTATGAACCGTCGTCAATTCTTGGGTGGTACAGCCGTTTCTTTGGCAGCCGCCGCCTCATTCGCCCGTGCTCACGGAAATCATAGCCATAAAGGCCATTCCCACGCTGCTCCTGCTGCTGCATCCAAAACCTATGAAGCCGCAAGAAAAGCGGCTGCCCACTGTGTTGAAGCAGGTCAAATCTGTTTGGCACACTGCATCCGACTGCTGAGCCAAGGCGATACTTCAATGAAAGACTGCGCAACAGGCGTCAACCAAATGCTGGCATTGTGCGGCGCGCTGCAAAACCTTGCCGCCCAAAACTCTCCGCTGACCCCTTCTTTGGCAAAAGTCTGCGTTGAAGCGTGCAAACAATGTGCCGCCGCGTGCAAACAACATGCAGGCCACCACGCAGAATGCAAACAATGCTATGAGTCTTGCCTTGCTTGCATCAAAGAGTGCGAAAAAATCGCTGCTTAATTGACGCAGTCAATCACCGGTCTGCCTGTGAAACAAGCTTTGTTTTGCAGACAGGCCAGTTTGTTTTGGATGGGATGGTTTTCACAAATTTATTCGATATGTAAGTTTTGTTTGTAGAATGTTGTGTCTTTGCCTACAAAATCTTGCCATAAATTTAAAACTTCCCCCGCCGGCGAAAATCGTTATGTTTAGGATTATTAAGTTCTGTAACTTGCCCCGTCCTAAAATGAAGACAGCAGGTTGTAAGATTCACGCCTTAACCATTCCAATGGTCTTAAAATTTCTACCAAACACATGATTTTCACGCTTCTTAACAGACGTTTTCTTGATAAGGTCGTCTGAAAATTGCCCGACACCTTGATAAGCTTTACAATGCAAGTAATTAAAATACATCCCGCCCTATCTTCCCCTTCATGAGTTCCGTACCCTTCATCGAAATGAAAGACGTTGCCTTCGCGTATGGCGACCGTCCGATTCTGAACAATATCAATTTCAGCATTCCCCAAGGAAACTTCGCCGCCGTGATGGGCGGTTCGGGCAGCGGCAAAACCACGCTGATGCGGCTGATTACGGGTCAGATTCATCCGCAGTCGGGTAAGGTTTTGATTGAAGGACGTGATTTGGCGGGCTTTTCGGCTGACGAATTGTATGAACACCGCCGCCGTATGGGCGTATTGTTCCAACACGGCGCGCTGTTTACCGATTTGTCGGTGTTCGACAATATCGCTTTTCCGATGCGCGAACTGACGCGCCTGCCGGAAGCGGTTATCCGCGATTTGGTTTTGTTGAAATTGAACGCGGTCGGTCTGCGCGGCGTGGAAAACCTGATGCCGTCCGAACTCTCCGGCGGGATGTCGCGCCGCGTCGCGCTTGCCCGCACGATTGCGCTCGACCCTGAAATTATGTTGTACGACGAGCCGTTTACCGGTCTCGATCCGATTTCCTTAGGCGTGATTGCCCACTTGATCAGCCGCGTCAACAAAGCTTTGCGTTCGACCAGCATTATGGTGACGCACGACATTGAAAGATCTTTAGAAATCGTCGATCAGGTGATTTTCTTGGCGCACGGCGAAATCATGTTCTCCGGCTCGCCGCAGGAAATGCGCGAACTGGATTCGCCTTGGGTGCGCCAGTTTGTCGGCGGGCTGGCAGACGGCCCCGTCGCATACCGCTATCCGGCACAAACGTCGTTGCAGCAAGATTTGCTTGGGTAGTTTTCAGACGACCTCGGTTTACAGACGTCGTCTGAGATGTTTGAACCGTTGTTGCCTGAAGCCGAAATTATTTTTCAGACGACCCACCATCATCCTAAAAGGTCGTCTGAAACCCGTTAATCCGTAATGGAAACCTATGAATTTTATCCGTTCCGTCGGGGCGAAAACCCTCGGCTTTATTCAATCTCTCGGCAGTATTACGCTGTTTCTGCTGAACATTCTGGCGAAATCCGGTACGGCTTTCGTCCGTCCGCGCCTGAGCGTGCGCCAAGTGTATTTTGCCGGCGTGCTGTCGGTGTTGATTGTTGCCGTTTCGGGGCTGTTTGTCGGCATGGTTTTGGGTTTGCAGGGCTATACGCAGTTGTCGAAATTCAAATCCGCCGATATTTTGGGCTATATGGTCGCGGCTTCGCTGTTGCGCGAACTGGGTCCGGTGTTGGCGGCGATTCTGTTTGCCAGCAGCGCAGGCGGTGCGATGACCAGCGAAATTGGTTTGATGAAAACGACCGAACAACTCGAAGCGATGAACGTGATGGCGGTCAACCCTGTCGCCCGCGTGGTTGCGCCGCGCTTTTGGGCGGGCGTGTTTTCCATGCCGCTTTTGGCTTCGATTTTCAACGTGGCGGGGATTTACGGCGCGTATTTGGTCGGCGTAACCTGGCTGGGCTTGGACAGCGGCATTTTCTGGTCGCAAATGCAGAACAACATCACGATCCATTACGATGTAATCAACGGTCTGATCAAATCCGCCGCGTTCGGCGTGGCGGTAACGCTGATTGCCGTGCATCAGGGCTTCCACTGCGTCCCGACCTCGGAAGGTATTTTGCGCGCCAGCACGCGTACGGTGGTTTCGTCCGCCCTGACGATTTTGGCGATTGACTTTGTGTTGACCGCATTGATGTTTACGGAATGACAGGTCGTCTGAAAACGAAACAAAGCACATTGGATATTCAAGGAACTTTAATGAAAAAAAATGTATTGGAATTTTGGGTCGGACTGTTTGTCCTGCTCGGCGTGGCAGCGGTCGGTTTTCTCGCTTTCCGCGTGGCGGGCGGCGCGGCGTTCGGCAATTCCGGCAAGACTTATACCGTATATGCCGATTTCAGCGACATCGGCGGTTTGAAGGCCAACGCGCCGATCAAATCCGCGGGCGTATTGGTCGGACGCGTCGGCTCCATCGAGCTTGACCCGAAATCCTATCAGGCGAAAGTCCGCCTCGATTTGGACAGCAAATATCAGTTCAGCAGCGACGTTTCCGCGCAAATCCTGACTTCCGGCCTGTTGGGCGAACAATATATCGGCCTGCAACAAGGCGGCGATACTGAACCCCTCGCCGCGGGCGATACCATTTCCGTTACCAGTTCCGCCATGGTTCTGGAAAACCTGATCGGTAAATTCATGACCAGCTTCGCCGAGAAAAACGCGGCGGGTGGCAACGATGCAGCAAAAACCACCGAATAAACGTACACCATCATATTGATACTAGGACACTTAATCATGAAAAAAACCTCTTTCATCAGCGCACTGAGCATCGGCATCTTGAGCATCAGCATGGCGGTTGCCGCCCCTGCCGACGCAGTGAACCAAATCCGTCAAAACGCCACTCAAGTATTGAGCATCTTAAAAAGCGGCGATGCCAACACCGCCCGCCACAAAGCCGAAGCCTACGCGATTCCCTATTTCGATTTCCAACGCATGACCGCGCTGGCAGTCGGCAACCCTTGGCGTACCGCGTCTGACGCGCAAAAACAAGCGTTGACCAAAGAATTTCAAACCCTGCTGATCCGCACCTACTCCGGCACCATGTTGAAATTCAAAAACGCCAGCGTCAACGTCAAAGACAACCCCGTTGTCAATAAAGGCGGCAAAGAAATCATCGTCCGCGCCGAAGTCAGCGTACCCGGTCAAAAACCCGTCAACATGGACTTCACCACCTACCAAAGCGGCAACAAATACCGTGCCTACAACGTCGCCATCGAAGGCGCGAGCCTGGTAACCGTGTACCGCAACCAATTCGGCGAAACCATCAAAGCCAAAGGCGTAGACGGACTGATTGCCGAGCTGAAAGCCAAAAACGGCAGCAAATAACGCAAAGACAAGCCATGCCGTCCGTTTTCAGACGACATGGCTTTCGCACACAATAACCTTCAGGTTTTATCATCCAAGATTAAGTTGACAAGACAGCCATGCAAACCGAACTTCGCGACGGCACGTTGCACATCAGCGGCGACATTACCGTCAAAACCTTGACCGCCGACGCCTTTACCCGCTTCAGGCAGCAATGTCGTCTGAAAGACACCCGCGCGGTCGATTTGAGCGGCGTCGGACGCGCTGATTCCGCCTGCGTGTCCCTGCTGCTTGACGCACTGCGCCGTCCGGACGGAAAAATCACCCTGCAAGGCATACCCGAATCCGTGCGTACCCTGTCCGAGCTTTACGAAATCAAAGACTGGTTAAACCCATGAAAAAAACCACCGCTTCACTCCTACTCCTCATCGGCATGGCCTCAACCCCCGCATTTGCCGAAACCAATCCCGCCGACCCCTACGAAGGCTACAACCGCGCCGTATTCAAATTCAACGACAAGGCCGACCAATACGTCCTCGCCCCCGTCGCACGCGGCTACCGCAAAATAACGCCCAAGCCCGTCCGCACCGGCGTGAGCAACTTCTTCAACAACCTGCGCGATGTCGTCAGCTTCGGCAGCAATGTTCTGCGCCTTGACGTCAAACGCGCCAGCGAAGACCTCGTCCGCGTCGGCATCAACACCACCTTCGGCCTTGGCGGTTTAATCGACGTAGCCGGTGCAGGCGGCGTACCCAGCAATAAAAACACCCTCGGCGACACCTTCGCCTCATGGGGCTGGAAAAACAGCAACTACTTCGTTGTCCCCCTGTTCGGCCCATCTACCGTACGCGATACCATTGGCAACGCCGTTACCACCGTCTACCCAGTTAAAAACGCCGTCTTCCACACCAGAGCAGGACGCTGGGGCACAATCGGCCTGCAGGCCATCAACACCCGTAAAGAACTGCTCGACCTGACCGACAGCCTCGAAGGCGCAGCCATCGACAAATACAGCTACACCCGCGACCTCTACATGAAAGTGCGCAGCCGCCAAACCGGCGGAACATTACCGCAAGGCGAGGACGACAATATCGACATCGACGAATTGGTGGACAGCGACCTGCCTGCCGAAGCCGGGGCAGATGCCTCCAATACCTCTGTCGGCGAAACTGCCAACCTTTATTTATACACCCCTATCCAAACCGGTAACACCAGCCGATGATGCGGCAAACGATTAATCCGGTTTCCATACAAAAGGTCGTCTGAAACCTCTTTTCAGGGTTTCAGACGACCTTTTTCTATGCCGTTTTAGAGAATCATAAGTCTGCTTGCGCGACTCACTACCAAGCCTGCGCCACATCATATAGTGGATTAAATTTAAATCAAGACAAGGCGAGGCAACGCCGTACCGGTTTAAAGTTAATCCACTATAAAATCAGAATGACCGTTACAAAAAGGTCGTCTGAAATATCGACTTCAACGGAAATTCCTATTTACAATCCGTTGGATACCCGTTTTCAGACGACCTCTCAGGGTGGTTCAATCATTCCAAGCCAATCAACGGCGCAGACTCTGCGCACACGTTATCCGCGTATTTTCAGTTTCATGCGGCTTAAAAACTTATCCGCTTTGAGGCAGATTCCAATCAATCCAAAATATTAATGTGATACGGCTTTTAATTTTCTGAAGAAATTTCTTGATCTTCAAATTTCATACTTTCCGGATTTAGCTTCCAAATCGTCTTATCCTTAGAAGATATGGATTTTTTACCCTGATGAAATTCATAGCAGACCCTATCTGTTTTTAATACAAACTCCTTGCTGAGTTCAAATTCCATCACACACTTTCCCTGTGGCTTCAAGGACAAGGTATCTGCTACATGGTAACTCAGTATTCCATCTATTTTTTTAAAATTGAAGGGCGGGCGCAACAATTTTTTATTGTCATAGAATGATTCATATATCACATCTATCGAGCCTAAAGTTGGAAGACCGGTATGGTCTTGACCTATGCTTCCATCCTTTCTATTGACCGGATAAATATCATATTTTTGTTCAACAATGCTATTTTCTTCAGATTCTTCCGACTCCCTATTAGTGGCAACAACAAGCCATGCAAATGAATCATTATAGGGAATCACACCCAAAACTCTTGCATGCTCAGGGATAACAGTGCCCATTGAAACTGGATATATATATTCTTTAACATCCTTTGGCGCCTTAATCTGATTCAAATCCAGAAAGCCATTTGACAGTCTCGGGTAGGATTGAAACCAGGTTTTAGATGAAATAGGCAAGGTTAAACATTCCGCCTCTGCCAAATGCTTCTGTTCCTTAGGATAATTGATGTAGCACTTATCCTTGTCGGTTTTTTGGGACGATATGGCAGGCTCTTTTTTGCTGTTTTGATCAGCAAGTGTTTCTTGGGAAGCTGCCGGTCCGACGCCGCAAGCCGCCAAAGCCGTGAGTGAAAATACGAATAAGATTGCGCGGTTGAGTTGAGAAAAAATCATATCTTTCCTTAAATACCCATTCATTTTGGCTCAAGCCCTTTAAGATATGAAGAATGATAACATCCAATATGAATTTTTACCTATTCATCCGCAGAAGTTTCTTCCCTTACCGACATAAGCCTATTTTGCGGCAAAACCCGCTATTCTAAAGCAACCGCATTTCCCGCCGCCGCTTCCCACAATTCCCGCTTCTTCCCTACCGTCAGTTTTTTAATGGCGATTTCCCGTTTCAGCGCCTCGCTTTTGGATAGGTCGTCTGAAACGATACGCATCGCCGCAGGTTTGTTCAGCCGCGTATATTTCGCACCTTTGCCTGCAAGGTGGGCGGCAAACCGCTCTTGCGGGCGGTTGCTGATGCCGCAGTAGAGTGCACCGTTTTCACACAGAATCAGGTAAACGCACCAATTTTCCGCGCTCATGCGTCTGCTTCCTTGGCGAAACTTTCCGTGAAGATGCGGACGGCGGCTTCGGTTTTGGCGGACTGGACGCGGTAAGGCGTCACCAAATAGAGGCTGACCGGCGGCAGCGTCCACTCGGGCAAAACGGTTTTCAGACGACCTTGGGCGATTTTTTCCCGAACTTCGCCGCCCACTTGCAAAGACAAACCGAAACCGCTTTCGGTCAGGCTGCACACGGCGGCAAGATGCGTGCAGGCAATGCTGTCGGCGACGTCGAGGAAATAGCTTTCGCCGCCGTGTTGCAAGGTCGTGCGGACGGGCAGGAAGTGCAGCCAGCGGTGGGCGTGAAGCTGCGAGGGATGGGTGATGGGCGGATGGCGGTCGAGGTAATCGGGCGCGGCGCAAATGCTGTACGGCCAGGTAACGAGATGACGCGCGACCAGATTGGGATCGTCCAAGGCGCGGTCGCCGCCGCGTATGGCGAGGTCGGTCTGATTGTGTTGCAGGTCGTCCAAGGTATCGCTGAAATTGAGGACGGGGCGGATTTTGGGAAACTCGGTTTGCAATCTTGCAAACGCCGTCTGAAAAGCGCGGGAACTGATGACGCTGGAAGTCAGGGAGATACGCAATTCGCCGACGGGTTCGGTTTTGAGGTTGTCAATAACGGTACGCGTATCGGCAAGGGTGGCGGCGAGGCGGCGGCAGTATTCGCCCAAGGCGCGGCCGGCATCGGTCGGCGAAAGGCTGCGCGTGCTGCGGTTTAACAGCTTGATGCCGTGCAGGGTTTCGAGGCGGTTGATGTGCTGGCTGACGGCAGACGGGGTCATGCCCAGCGCGGCAGCGGCGGCGTTCATGCTGCCGTGTTCGAGGACGGCGGCGAAAACGAGCAGGGGTTTGATGTCTTGCATGGTGTTTACCAGGTTGGAATCGGGGTTTTCAGACGACCTGTTGGCAATACTGCAGATTATATAGCGCGGATGAAAAATCGGCGCGGAACTGATTGGGTGGTTGAGCCATATTCGTTTATCGCCATTTGCATATCTACCCTTTTTCAGGTATACCGCCAATTGATGTTCACATTTTAAAAGGATTTTATGATGGCTTCTTTCGACGAACCGGGCCGCGTCAAACGCGAAGGCATACTGACGCGCCTGCTGCGTTTTTTGGGTATCGGCCCTTCTGCCGAAGATGAACAAGAGCGCGCGCGTTTGGCGGCTTTGAATTTGAATACGGCGGTTTATGCAGACTTATTCGCCAACGAATCGGAAGAAATACTGGTTTTGACTTCCGATTTCGACCCTGAAATAGGAATATTCAGGATTAATGCGGGCATAGGTGGCGGCAAAAAACAATTCCAAGCCAAAAGCTGCCCAATTTTAGGCTATGTCCATGTTAAAAGCGGTACGTTCATGGATCAGCCCGTATACAAGCTGACCTGGGCAGAAGACGATGCAAACAACCCCTTTAAAAACTGTTCATTTCAGACGCTCAAGCCACTGACTGTGTACCGTATCCAAAGTAAGTTAGCCATGGATTGGGAGCCATTCGGAGGCGAGTGGTTGAGCCATATACTTTTAGTTGAGGTACTCGAAAGCGATGCACACAATCAAGAATTGGAAAACCTACGCCGCGAATATCTGAATCCCGTTTTGTTTACCCATCCGCTGGCAACATTCAGATTAAACACATTTATGGAAAATTTCGAAGCCAAGGCAGAATGGGCGGGGCTGCCTGTGAAATTGTCTTTGAACGCAGAGGGCGACAAACCGGCGGGCGGTACGCTCAAACGCTTGTCGGAAGTATTTGCCCAACAGACGCAACTCTATGCCTCCCTAAACACCTACCTGCTCGAACATATCCGCAAACACAACGGCATCCGCACCAAAGACGGATTTTTTCCCAATCCGTATCCGACGGCGGAAAGCTTCCTCCAAGATTTAAAGCTGCAAAAATTGGATTTTTTCGATCAGGATTTCGATATCGTGTTTCACAATGATGACGATGCATTGATACCCGACGGCGAATACTATTTTTATGTTTCATTTGATTCAAAGGGGAACATTACCGGCATCGAGTCCATCCACTGACAACAGGTCGTCTGAAACTTTAAACTCCGTTTCAGACGACCTTTTTTCATCCTATTATTTAGTTTAACTTTATAATAACAACAGCAAATCAGGGATTATCAAGCGTTTCGGACGACCTTACAATGCGCTCATCTAATCAATCACACCTCAACAAGGAGTCAAACATGAAAATCGCAGTCATTGGCGCAACAGGTTATGTCGGCAACGCAGTGGTTCAAGAATTGGCAGGTCGCGGGCATGAAGTAACCGCTTTTGCCCGCAATACGGACAAAGTGTTCCAAGCACAAAATGTTGCCGCCGTCTCCGCAGACGTGAACGCGGCGGACTTCGCCGACAAACTGGCAGGCTTTGACGCCGTGGTCAGCGCGTTCAATCCCGGCTGGGCCAATCCCAATATCGGCGCGGATTTTACACGCGGGGCAAACAGCATCGTCGAAGCGGCAAAAGCGGCGCAAGTACCGTATCTCTTAATCGTCGGCGGCGCGGGCAGCCTGTATGTCGCACCTGATTTGCAAGTTGTCGATACGCCCGACTTCCCCAAAGCCATTTACGACAGCGCCAATGCCGCACGCCATCTCTTGACGACACTCCTGCCGCGCCGCGATGTGAACTGGTCTTTCGTTTCCCCTCCTGCACGACTGGGCGCAGACGGCGGTTTCAGCGAAGACAAAACCGGCAAATACCGCTTGGGCAAAGACGATTTGCTTATGGACGGTGAAATTCCGGCAGGCATCAGCGTGGCGGATTTGGCGGTCGCCATCGCCGACGACGTGGAAAATAAAGCGCATTTGTTTGAACGCTTTACCGTTGCCGCTGCTTAACCGCCGCCTAGGGCAAAGGTCGTCTGAAAACCTTGAGAATCAGGTTTTCAGACGACCTGTCCCTCCAAACCAAAAGGAAATCAAAAAATGAAAAAAATCATTGCCGTCTTACTGACCGCAGCGGCCCTCTCATCGATCACCGCATACGCCGCCCCCCAAGCCAAACCCGTCCACACCAAAGCCACGCAAACCCAAGAGGCACGCAACAAAGCCAACGCCCTTGCCTTCTACGACCTCGCATTCAACCAACACAAACTGCAAGAAGCCGTCAGCAAATATGTCGGCAAAACCTACATCCAACACAATCCGACCGTTGCCGACGGCGGACAAGCCTTTATTGACGCTTTCGCTCCGTTCTTAAAAGAACATCCCGGCTCGCGCGCCGCAGTGAAACGCATCGCGGCGGAAGGCGATTTGGTGTTCATGCATGTCTTCAGCCAAACCTCCGCCCAAGACCGGGGCGAAGCGGTCGTCGATATTTTCCGCTTCGACCGCAACGGTAAAATCGTCGAACATTGGGACGTGATTCAATCCGTACTGGAAAAAACAGTGAGCGGGCATTCTATGTTCTAAAACATCTGGAAACGATCTAGACAAAATGCGCAAAGGTCGTCTGAAAACCTTAAAAATCAGGTTTTCAGACGACCTTTTTCTATTCGCAGCCCATTATTCATCTGACACCAGCCTCCCTCTTTTTATCAGAAGCGTTTTGAAAAAAAGACGCGGATTAGGGTTTCAGACGACCCTCGTGTCGGTTTACCTGAAGGAAAATCGGTGTTATCGTTCGGCAGTCTGTTGAAAATAAAATGATTTATGGAAAGAGACTCTTTAAACAGCCAACATTTCGTCCGGCTGGTGCAACAAGGCGGCGGCAGCGATTATCTGAGCGGCAATTACCGTTTCGATACGCTGCACAGCGGCATTTCCGTGCATGGCGGCTCTGTGACCGCGCAAAAGGATTTCCAAAGCACGCAGCTTGCCGAGCCGTATATTTCGTTTATCCTGCTGCTGGAAGGGCGTTTGGATTTTGCCATCAATCAAAACTGCTATCAGATTGAGGCAGACGGCGGACGGGTGGTGCTGATTGCTGCGGAGGAGGAGATTTTGTTCAGCCGTTATCTCTATCAAGGGGAGAAAACGGCGAAAATCACGTTGAAAGGTATAGAGCAATGGCTGTCGCAACCGCAATACGCGGCGATGCTGCCGGCGGTTTACCGCGAGACGGTGCGGCATTGGCATTTGAGCGATGAATTGCGC
The DNA here is from genome assembly GCA_001067655.1 of Neisseria lactamica. GTDB lineage: Bacteria > Pseudomonadota > Gammaproteobacteria > Burkholderiales > Neisseriaceae > Neisseria > Neisseria lactamica_B. The sequence goes on along the minus strand of JUNU01000296.1, from coordinate 3,376 downwards.
GCTTTGGCGGAAAACAGTTTGATGTTGTCGGCGCAAGGCGACGGTCTGGGCGATGTTTTGCAGCGCGAAGCCGATGCCTTGCAGTTACTCGCGGGATTATGGCGCGATTTTTGCAGCCGTTATCCGTTGTCGCCGTCACCTGAAAAATTAGGCGGGACGGTTCGCCTGTCGGACGGCGAAGGGTTTGTGCATGGTCTGAATCAGGCTTTTGAACAGGGCGCGCACCAAGTGGCGGAACTCGCCGCCGCGCTGCACGTCAGCGAACGGACGCTGCAACGCCGCCTGCGGGATTATTTTGGGATTACCGTCAGCGACTGGCTGCGGCACAAACATATGCAATATGCGCTGTATGCGTTGACGACGGGCAAAGAGAGCATCAGCGAAATCGCCTATCGCTGTGGCTACGGACACACTTCCAGCTTCACGCAGGCGTTCAAACAATATTTCGACTGCACGCCTGCGGAGGTGCGCAAGCGGGAGGATTGATGTCGGGATTGGATGTTTAAATGCTTAAAGGTCGTCTGAAACGGTTTCAGACGACCTTTGTTCATGCCCAGCCTGAGAGATAGAACCTCTCAAGCCGCCCGCTTCACTTCTTCCGTTTCGCCCGCGGATGCCCTTCGTCGTAAACCTTTGCCAGATGATCGAAATCCAGTTTGGTGTAAATCTGCGTGGTCGAGAGGTTGCTGTGTCCCAAAAGCTCTTGCACGGCGCGGATGTCGCGCGAGGATTGCAAAAGGTGGCTGGCGTAGCTGTGGCGCATCATGTGCGGGGAAATATGTTGTTCGCTGCCCTGCTGCACCGCCCATGCCTGAAGGCGTTTTTGGATTTGCCGCTGTCCGAGCCGCGTGCCGTTTTTGCCGGTAAAGAGTGCGGTTTCGCCGTATGCCGCCACGCGTTCGGACAGATAGGCGCGCAAGGCTTCGACGCTTTTGCCCGACAGCGGGACTTGCCGCTCTTTCCTGCCTTTACCGGTTACGCTTACCCAGCCTTCGTCCAGCAACACATCGCCCAAATCCAATCCGTGTATCTCGCTCAGGCGCAGACCGCTGCCGTACATCAGTTCAAACAGGGCATGGTCGCGCACCGCCAAACTGTCGTCGGCGGGCGAACTGTCGAGCATATGGTTCAACTCTTCCTGCGGCAGGGCTTTGGGCAGGCGTTCGGGCAGGCGCGGGGCTTTCAGGTTGAAGGTCGGGTCGTTGTCCATCATGCCCGACTGTACGAGCCAGCCGCAATATTGCCGCCACGCCGATAATTTGCGCGCCAGCGTCCGTTCGCTCAAGCCTTGTTGCGACAGCCGTTTCAACGCCGCCACAAAATCGCGCCGCTTCAATTCCTGCGCCGTTTCAGACGACCCTTCCGTCAAAAGCCGTACGAGTTCGGTCAAATCGCGCCCATAGGCAGACAGCGTGTGCGCCGACTTGCCCTGCTGCCCCAGCATTTTCAAATAGCCGTCCAAAGACAGTCCGAAATCGCGCGCCAACATTTTCAGACGACCTCCAACACGGTTTTCAAAGCCTCCGGCAATCGGCAAACCTTTTGACGCGCATAATCGAAACACACCATGCCCGTGCGCGCCCGCGCCAGCACCAGCACCTTGCCGTCCGCGATGCGCGTTAGGCGGAACAACAGCGCAAACCCGCCTTTGCCGATGTCCTCGACGCCCAATTCCGCCGACAATTCATCGCCGTAAAAGCCTTGTGCCAAATATTGCACCGCCGCGTCCGCCATAATCAGCCCCGCGCCGCCCGCGTCCGTTTCGCTCCAGCCCAAACCCGCCAGCCAGCGCATCCGCACTTCGTGACACAAACGCAAAACGGCATCGTTCGCCAGATGGCCGCCGTAATTCACATCGCCCACCTGCACGCGCAAGGTCGTCTGAAACAACACCGCATCCACATCCGACACTGCCAACTTACCCATCACACACCTCCCGCCGCCGTTTCAGACGACCCCGAAAACAAACCGTTATTATAAACCATGTCAGACAAATACCGACCGCACCGCTTGCCCGCCGCAGCCGCAAAAAATCTCATTAACATATAAAGCCAGTGTAGCCCCGTGTAGTCTTTTAATAAGAAAAACATTATAATTTCCCACATCACCATCCCGCTACTTCACCAAGGAGATTTAAATGGCACTCGTATCCATGCGCCAACTGCTCGACCATGCCGCCGAAAACAGCTACGGCCTGCCCGCATTCAACGTCAACAACCTCGAACAAATGCGCGCCATCATGGAAGCCGCAGACCAAGTCAACGCTCCCGTTATCGTTCAAGCATCCGCCGGCGCGCGCAAATATGCAGGCGCGCCGTTTTTACGCCACCTGATTCTGGCGGCCGTCGAAGAATTCCCACACATCCCCGTCGTCATGCACCAAGACCACGGTGCATCGCCCGACGTGTGCCAACGCTCCATCCAACTGGGCTTCTCCTCCGTCATGATGGACGGCTCGCTGATGGAAGACGGCAAAACCCCGTCCACCTACGAATACAACGTCGACGTCACCCGTACCGTCGTTAACTTCTCCCACGCCTGCGGCGTATCCGTCGAAGGCGAAATCGGCGTATTGGGCAACCTCGAAACCGGCGAAGCAGGCGAAGAAGACGGCGTAGGCGCAGTCGGCAAACTCTCCCACGACCAAATGCTGACCAGCGTCGAAGATGCCGTGCGCTTTGTTAAAGACACCGGCGTGGACGCGCTCGCCATCGCCGTCGGCACCAGCCACGGCGCATACAAATTCACCCGTCCGCCCACCGGCGACGTATTGCGCATCGACCGCATCAAAGAAATCCACCAAGCCCTGCCCAACACCCACATCGTCATGCACGGCTCCAGCTCCGTTCCCCAAGAATGGCTGAAAGTCATCAACGAATACGGCGGTAAAATCGGCGAAACCTACGGCGTACCCGTAGAAGAAATCGTCGAAGGCATCAAACACGGTGTGCGCAAAGTCAATATCGACACCGACCTGCGCCTCGCTTCTACCGGCGCCATCCGCCGCTTCATGGCAGAAAATCCGTCCGAATTCGACCCGCGCAAATACCTGAGCAAAACCGTCGAAGCCATGAAACAAATCTGTCTCGACCGCTACCTCGCATTCGGCTGCGAAGGTCAGGCAGGCAAAATCAAACCCGTTTCCCTTGAGAAAATGGCAACCCGCTACGCCAAAGGCGAGCTGAACCAAATCATCAAATAAACAACGGGACAATCCAACGGGCGGCAATCCAAGCCGCCCATTTTGTTTAAGGTATGGGTTAAGTTCAACCCCGTACGGCATTGCCCTGCCCGCTCTGATTTAAATTTATAGTGGATTAAATTTAAACCAGTACAGCGTTGCCTCGCCTTGCCGTACTATCTGTACTGTCTGCGG
>JUNU01000295.1 GCA_001067655.1 Neisseria lactamica | reverse complement strand
CTTCCCGCCCTGGTTGCTTCCGCCTTCCCGCCCTGGTTGCTTCCGCCTTCCCGCTGTATGCCGCCGATACCGCCGACGGCGAACACTACACTGCCACGCTGCCCACCGTTACCGTGGTCGGACAGTCTGACACCAGCGTACTCAAAGGCTACATCAACTACGACGAAGCTGCCGTTACCCGCAACGGCCAGCTCATTAAAGAAACGCCGCAAACCGTCGATACGCTCAACATCCAAAAAAACAAAAATTACGGTACGAACGATTTGAGTTCCATCCTCGAAGGCAACGCCGGCATCGATGCTGCCTACGATATGCGCGGCGAAAGCATTTTCCTGCGCGGTTTTCAAGCTGACGCATCCGATATTTACCGCGACGGCGTGCGCGAAAGCGGGCAGGTCCGCCGCAGCACCGCCAACATCGAGCGCGTGGAAATCCTGAAAGGCCCGTCTTCCGTCCTTTACGGACGCACCAACGGCGGCGGTGTCATCAACATGGTCAGCAAATACGCCAACTTCAAACAAAGCCGCAACATCGGTGCGGTTTACGGCTCGTGGGCAAACCGCAGCCTGAATATGGACATCAACGAAGTGCTGAACAAAAACGTCGCCATCCGCCTCACCGGCGAAGTCGGGCGCGCCAATTCGTTCCGCAGCGGTATAGACAGCAAAAACGTCATGGTTTCGCCCAGTATTACCGTCAAACTCGACAACGGCTTGAAATGGACGGGGCAATACACCTACGACAATGTGGAGCGCACGCCCGACCGCAGCCCGACCAAGTCCGTGTACGACCGCTTCGGACTGCCTTACCGCATGGGGTTCGCCCACCGGAACGATTTTGTCAAAGACAAGCTGCAAGTTTGGCGTTCCGACCTCGAATACGCCTTCAACGACAAATGGCGTGCCCAATGGCAGCTCGCCCACCGCACGGCGGCGCAGGATTTCGACCATTTCTATGCAGGCAGCGAAAACGGCGGCCGAATCAAACGCAACTACGCCTGGCAGCAGACCGACAACAAAACCCTGTCGTCCAATTTCACGCTAAACGGCGACTACACCATCGGCCGTTTTGAAAACCACCTGACCGTAGGCATGGATTACAGCCGCGAACACCGCAACCCGACATTGGGTTTCAGCCGCGCCTTTTCCGCCTCCATCAACCCCTACGACCGCGCAAGCTGGCCGGCTTCGGGCAGGCTGCAACCCGTCCTCACCCAAAACCGCCACAAAGCCGACTCCTACGGCATCTTTGTGCAAAACATCTTCTCCGCCACGCCCGACTTGAAATTCGTCCTCGGCGGCCGTTACGACAAATACACCTTTAATTCCGAAAACAAACTCACCGGCAGCCGCCGCCAATACAGCGGCCACTCGTTCAGCCCCAACATCGGCGCAGTGTGGAACGCAACGCCCGCCCACACGCTCTACGCCTCATATAACAAAGGCTTCGCGCCTTATGGCGGACGCGGCGGCTATTTGAGTATCGACACTTCGTCTGCCACCGTGTTCAACGCCGACCCCGAGTACACCCGCCAATACGAAACCGGCGTCAAAAGCAGCTGGCTGGACGACCGCCTCAGCACCACATTGTCCGCCTACCAAATCGAACGCTTCAATATCCGCTACCGCCCCGACGCGCAAAATGATCCCTACACTTGGGCAGTCGGCGGCAAACACCGTTCGCGCGGCGTGGAGCTGTCCGCCATCGGACAAATCATCCCCAAAAAACTCTACCTGCGCGGATCGTTGGGCGTAATGCAGGCGAAAGTGGTTGAAGACAAGGAAAATCCAAACCGCGTGGGCATCCATTTGGAAAACACCAGCAACGTTACCGGCAACCTGTTTTTCCGTTACACGCCGACCGAAAATCTCTACGGCGAAATCGGCGTAACTGGTACGGGCAAACGCTACGGCTACAATTCGAGCCAAAAGGTAACCACCACGCTTCCCGGCTTCGTCCGCACCGACGCCATGCTCGGCTGGAACCGCAAAAATCTGAACCTCACTTTCGCCGTCGGCAATCTGTTCAATCAAAAATACTGGCGTTCCGACGCCATGCCCGGCGCGCCACGTACTTATACGGCACGGGTGAATTACAGTTTCTAAATCCGGGTAGGAAACAGAACAAAGGTCGTCTGAAAACCCGTGTTTCGGGTTTTCAGACGACCTCTCGTTTTGGTATGCGGGATACGCCTTATCCCAGCGAAACCATTTCGATTTGTTCCATGCTGCGTCCGAGGAAGCGTTCGCCTATGGTGCGGAAGCGCAGGGGGATGTCGCTGACGTAGAAGCGGTAGTCGGGGCTGTCGTTTTCAGTGTTGAGCAGCCCTGCTTGGGCGAGCGCTTGGGCGGTGGCTTCGGCGGTGGTGATGGCGGAGTCGACCAGGGCGACGTTTTGCGCTTCTTTGCCGATCAGGGGCTTGAGCAGCGGGAAGTGGGTACAGCCGAGGACGAGTGTGTCGATGTCGTCCACCAAGAGCGGTTTGAGATATTCGCGCACGGTCAGGCGGGTCACTTCATGGTCAAGCCAGCCTTCTTCCACCAGCGGCACGAGCAGCGGCGTCGCCTGCGTGCGCACGAGCGTGTCGGGGTTTTGGGCGTGGATGGCGCGGGCGTATGCGTTGCTGTTGACGGTGGTGTTGGTGGCGATGATGCCGATTTTGTTGTTACGCGTGGTGTTCAAAGCCGCCTGTGCGCCGGCAGAAATCACGTCCAATACTGGCATATTGCCTGCTTTTTGGCGGATTTTCTGTCCGGCAACGGCGGCGATGGTGTTACACGCGATGACGAGTGCCTTGACATCGTTTTCCAGCAGGAAATCGACAATCTGCATGGCGAAGGTTTCGATGGTGGCGCGGGATTTGGTGCCGTAGGGAACGCGGGCAGTGTCGCCGAAGTAGATGATGTTTTCCATCGGCAGGCGTTCCATCAGGGCGCGGACGTTGGTCAGGCCGCCGACGCCGGAATCGAAAACGCCGATGGGGCGTTGTTTGCTGGTAGTCATGATGCGGTTTGTACGGATTAGGTATGATGGGGCGGATTGTACACGTTCGGCGCAAGGCTTAACAGGGACGGAGGTCGTCTGAAAGGGTTTGGGTTGTGTGGAAACGGCGTTTTCAGACGACCTCTGAAGCGTTTGGACGGCAAACGGCAAAGATGCCGATTGAACATCTTTATCTAACTTTATCCTCCCTTATGTTTGCAAATACCCGTAAATACAGCATAATTAAGGTTTTTAGAACACGATAAGGATAAGGCTGATTTCATGAGCGAGGGCGTAACCTTTTCCCGCCGGCTTCCCGACGAAGAGTCCACACTCGAGCTGGGCGAGAGTTGGGCAAAATCGCTGCGCGCGCCATTTGTCATCCATCTGCAAGGCGATTTGGGCGCGGGAAAAACCACATTCACGCGCGGCATCCTGCGCGGACTCGGACACACCGGCGCGGTCAAAAGCCCGACCTACGCCATCGTCGAATCCTACCCGCTGGAAGCGTTCACGCTCCATCATTTCGACCTCTACCGCTTTGCCTCGCCCGAAGAATGGGAAGATGCGGGTCTGGACGACCTGTTCTCCCCTGACAGTGTCTGCATCATCGAATGGCCGCAACAGGGCGGCGCATTCACTCCGCCCGCAGACATCACCATATCCCTGAATCACGCCGAGCAGGGCAGGACCTGCACCGCTACCGCACACACCGCCAACGGACAAAAAAGTTTAGAAGCATGGTTAAATTCAAACTGACACGAAGACAAGTCGTCCGCCAAACTACCGGACTGTTGTTCACCCTCACGCCGATTGCCTCTGCCCTTGCCAAAGCCGCGCCGCCCGCCCAATTCGTCGCCGCCCGTATTTGGCCTTCGCACGCCTATACCCGTATCACCATCGAAAGCTCGCGCGCGTTGCAATATCAGCATTTCGCCTTGGAAAACCCCGGCAGGCTCGTCGTCGACATCCAAAACGCCAATATCAACAGCGTCCTACAAGGCATTTCCGGCAAAGTCCTGCCCGACGACCCCTACATCCGCAGCATCCGCGCCGGACAAAACACCCCGACGACCGTACGCGTCGTGATCGACCTCAAGCAAAACGCCCATCCGCAAGTCTTCTCGCTTGCCCCTGTCGGCGGCTTTAAAAACCGCCTCGTGATCGACCTTTATCCGCACGGTGTCGATGCCAACGACCCGATGATGGCGCTGCTCAACGGCAATCCGCCGAAACGCATGCAAACGCAACGTCCTGCCGAGCGCACGAACATTGCCCAAGACACGCCTCCGCGCTCCAACCGCGGCGGACGCCGTCCTGTCGTCATGATAGACCCCGGTCATGGCGGTGAAGACCCCGGTGCGATCGGTCCGAGCGGCTTGAAAGAGAAAAACGTCGTCCTCTCCATCGCCCGCGAAGCCAAAAACCGCCTTGAAAGCATAGGCTACACCGTTTACATGACCCGCAACGAAGACATCTTCATCCCATTGGGCGTGCGCGTCGCCAAAGCCCGCGCCCGCAATGCCGACGTGTTCGTTTCCATCCACGCCGATGCCTTCACCAGCCCGTCTGCGCGCGGTACCGGCGTTTACATGCTCAACACCAAAGGTGCGACCAGTTCCGCCGCCAAATTCCTCGCCCAAACCCAAAACAACGCCGACGCCATCGGCGGCGTTGCCAAAAGCGGCAACCGCAGCGTCGATAATGCCATTCTCGACATGACCCAAACCGCCACCATGCGCGACAGCCGCAAACTGGGACATTCCGTCCTGACCGAATTGGGCAAACTCAACCAACTCCACAAAGGCCGCGTTGACGAAGCCAACTTCGCCGTCCTGCGCGCGCCCGACATCCCATCCATCCTCGTCGAAACCGCCTTCCTGTCCAACCCGACCGAAGAGCGGCTGCTCGGCAGCGATTCCTTCCGCCGCCAATGCGCCGACGCCATCGCCACCGGCATCCAAAAATACGTCAACAACGCCGTATTGCGCAGAGGTTAAACTGAGTTCGTTGGAAAAGATAAAAGGTCGTCTGAAAACAGGTTTTCAGACGACCTTTTGTCAGACCTTCTTAACGGCGCGGCTTATTCTTTGCCGATGCCTTTATCCAGCCCTTGCGTCAGACCGTTGATGTCGCCGCCGTTCAAACCCAATTCTTTCAAGAGGCCGTCAACCAGCGGGGCTTGGCTGCGGTAGCGCAGGGCGCTGTTGACCATTTGGTCGGCGAGGCTGGCTTGTGTGGTTTGACCTTCCGACACGCCTTCGGAGCCGTTGGCAGCGCCGCTGAAACCGCCCAAGCCGTTGACTTGCAGAATCTTGATGTCGTCGATGTTTTCCATCGGACGCACGGATTCGCGGATAATGTCGGGCAAGTGTTTCAACAGGGCGAGGCGCACTTGCATTTCGACTTGCTCGACGCTCAGGACGTTGGCGGCTTCGTTCACGGCGCGGGTACCTTCGGCATCGACTTTGTATTGCTGCTCTTGCGCTTGTGCCAGCAGGACTTTGGCATCGGCTTCACCTTTGGCTTGCAGGCGTTGTTTCTCGGCTTCGGCTTCGGCGGCGATGCGCACGGCTTCGGCACGGTCTTGCGCGGCCTGTTTCTCGGCTTCGGCGGCGACGGTGAGTGAAATCGCGTCTTTTTGCGCGGCTTCTTCGGCGGCAATCAGCTCGACCGCTTTGGCACGTTCGGCGCGTTCGGTTTCGCGTACGGTAATCACGCTCTCTTCTTCACGCACGGCGGCGGCGCGGGCTTTGTCGGCCTCGGCTTTGGCTTCGGATTCGGCACGCGATTTCTCGGCAACGGCAATGGCGCGGTCTTGTTCGGCAAGCTCGATAGCTTTGCGGCGCTCGACCTCCGCCTGCTCGACGGCTTGGGCTTTGCGGATGTCTTCGTTTTTAATGTCGCGTTCGGCGGCAATGCGTTTCAAATCCACTTCGCGCTCGGCGGCGATTTTGGCTTCTTCCGCTTCGCGTTTTTTCTGTGCTTCCTGCTCGGCGATGCTGGCTTCCTGTTCGGCGCGGCGCACGGCGATTTCTCGTTCTTGCTCGAGTTTGGCGTATTCTTCTTCGCGCGAGATTTTCAGGCGTTGCTGCTCGGCTTCGAGGTTTTTGGTTTTAATCGCCAAATCGGTGTCTTGTTCGATTTCGTTGCGTTTTTTGCGGCGGCCTTCGATGGTTTCGGTCAGTTTGGTCAGACCTTCCGCGTCAAAGGCGTTTTGCGGGTTGAAAAACTCGAAGCTGGTTTGGTCGAGGCCGGTCAGGGAGACGGTTTCGAGTTCGAGGCCGTTTTTAAACAAATCTTCGCTCACGACTTGTTGCACTTTCTGAACGAAATCAACACGTTTTTCGTGCAGCTCTTCCATCGCCATTTCGGCGGCGACGGCGCGCAGGGCATCGACGAATTTACCTTCGACGAGGTCTTTCAATTCGTCGGGCGACATGGTTTTCATACCCAGCGTTTGCGCGGCGGTGGCAATGCTTTCTGCGCTGGGTTTGACGCGGACGTAAAATTCCGCCATAACATCCACGCGCATCCGGTCGCGGGTAATCAACGCCTGCTGCGCCGCGCGGCGCACTTCGAGGCGCAATGTATTCATGTTGACGGGGATGATTTCGTGTAGTACGGGCAGCACCATCGCGCCGCCGTTCATGATGACTTTTTCGCCGCCGAAACCGGTACGGACGAAGGAGACTTCTTTGCTGGCGCGGCGGTACAGGCGGGTGAGGATAAGGCCGAGTACGAACAGCGCGACGAGTATGACGCCGGCGATGATGCCGATGGAAACTAAGTTCATGGTTTTTCCTTTCTTGTCGTCGATATACCCTTGAGGGGCGTGGTTTCAGACGGTTTTTTTAGGGTTTGGGGTCGTCTGAAAGGTTAAAAATCTGCGGTGGGCGATAATTGCGCACTATTTCTGTTTTTTGCAAACCATAGCGTGGGCTTTGCCCGCAAAACCTACTGCCGTTCGAATCAAACGATCATCCGAGCTGTTTGTCTCGTGGGCGAAGCCCACGCTACGGACTTGGTTATCTAAATAGGCATCATGTCGAATTACGTCGGAGACGGATATCTGACCTACCACGTTTTCTGTTGTTGTGCATATTTTTGGAACAATTTTGCCAACCCATTCCAGCAGTAATATGCAGCACATCCCGACAGTACGGTTAGGATAAAGATGAAGCAGAAAGTAGCAGGCTCAATTCCTTCAGGCAATGCCATTTGGCGCAGAAGCGTATACAGGCAGAGCAAGATGGTTGCCGACCATAACAGTGCAAAAATAAAGCTCCATATCAGCCGCCATACCGTTGCACGGACTTCGGTATTTTTCCGTAGCCGGTAATCGGCAATCAGCCGTTTGCCGCGCAAATATGCAGACACGCCCGCCAAGCCGCTAAAAATCAGGCAAAAAACCACCAATCCTACGTTTTGTTTATCGAAAATGATGCTTGCAAAAAATAAGGCGAAAAATGTTTCAAGCGTCCATATTGCCCAATGAATGGCGGGGTAGCGGATTTGCGGGTTTTCAGACGACCTGAACCAGCCTGTCAGTCGTCCGCCGAAATAGATACCGTACCACGCCCCTGCCGACAATAAGGCGACGAGTATCAGATTTGCAGGTTCACTGCCCACTCTGGTCAGACCATACAAAGCCGTTACACCCGACAGAAACGCGGCAAGCCACAATATTAAGGCCGTTGTCCGTTTCAGCCATAATGCTGCCGAGTTGGATTTTTCCAAACTTGGCTCGTTGTTAAGAGAGTTATCCATACAAATTTGTTTTCCTGATTATTGTTTTGTGTTTTATCAATATTCTTGGGTGTTTCTTTTTTCGCAGTCTGATAGCTGGGTGTCTTACCTTGAATTCCACTGCCAACCTGTTAATTCAATAAATGCGTTTTGAGAAGCTGTTGTACAAATATTGTGTCTTCCTAAGCCCAGTAGCCCACAGATGACTGTTGTTCCTTTACGTTCGGTAATCAGACTGACTCCGATGATGTCACTCATATGTATACGGTCAAACTTCCTGTAAGCCCCGTCATGTCCGCCTTGATAACGGATGCGTCCGAATGCACCGTAAATAATCAATTTTTCGCGATCAATATAAATCGATTTCCGGGTAGTCAGCCCGCACCACCAACGTTCCACGCGCCACAACCACAATAGCGTGAGCATAATAGCCAGCAGCCAAGTCATATTGCTTGAAAACGATGGATCCATCCATTTCACCGTCTTCGACCAGAGACCGCCTACGCCGATGAGACCGAACAAGAAAGCAACCAAGGGTTGAAACAACAAACCTCTGAATAACGAATGCTGAAACAGTAGTCCGTCGCCGACAACGATGACTCCTCGTGGCAGCTTGTTTTTCAACGCTTCGATGCGGGATTGCATATCGCGCTCGGACTGCGCCAAATAATCCATATCTATCCCCGTTTTGTTTTTCTAATTAATTGATAAATGGTGATTCATTGCAAACCGGCGTTTATCTTTTCAGACGACCTCAATCCACCAAGCTCCCGCTCGGATTCAAAATTGCCTTAAACGTATTTCCCTCCAGCGACACCAGCAACACCGTGTCGCCCTGTTTCAACACTTCGTCGGAATCCGGTTCTGCCATCACATAATGCTGCTGTCCGTACACATCCTTCACCCGCACCTGCGCCGCGCTGCCCGCCCGTGCTTCGCCCAGCACCACTGTGCCGATGCGTCCGATTAGACTTTCCTGCGAAACGGCGGTGGTTTCGTCTTTGGGCATGATTTTGTACAGTCCGCCCGCCGTCAGGCGCACCAGCGGCAGCGAAAGGAACCACACGGCTACTGCCGCCAGCCATCCGTTCAGATAGCTGCCGAACACGGCGGCAAAGGTCGTCTGAAACAGGTAGCCCGTCAGTCCGTACACGGCAAGGAACACCACCATCAGCATCAACACCGGCACGCGACCGACATACAGCCAGCTCAGAAACCTGACGAACACGCCTGCGTCCGCCGCGTCCAGCCCGACTTCGGCGTGTGCGGTTTCGGTCAGGCTGTCGGGCAGCAGGTTGTCCAGCCAGTCGCTGATGCCGCCCGCCAGCATGGAGATAACTTCCAACACGCCGAGTAAAACCATCAGCGCTATGGCGATGCCGAAGATTTCCGTTTCGGGGGCGTTGATTAAATTCCACATATTCCGTTCCTTGTTCTGTCAACTTTCAGACGACCTTAAATAGACTGCTTGAAATAGACTGCTTGCGAAAATTTGAATGTTTGATTGTCGTCATTCCCGCGCAGGCGGGAATCCAGAAGTTTGAGATGACGGCAATCTTCAAATAATACTTCTAGAATCGAGGTCTGGATTCCCGCCTGCGCGGGAATGACGGCATGTAGGTATGCCTTATTTGAATTTGACCTATCCGTGCATTTCAAACAGCAATCATATAGGTTGGGTCAAGACCCAACGAAACTTTTTCATTCCTACGTTTTGTCGGGTTTGCCAACCCAACCTACCCTTCTGCCGTCATCCCAAACAGACATTCGGTTTTCAGACGGCCTCTCCGCTCTCAATCTCAGCGTGGCATTCAATCGGAAAGTTGACCGAATTGGCGATGAAACACAGGCGGTGCGCTTCGTGATGCAGTTCTAAAGCCTTGGCGCGGTCGCTTCCTGCGGCGATGGTAACGCGCGGCTTCAACACGGCGGAGACAAAACGCCCCGCGTTCCCATTGCCGCCTTCGTCCATCACCGCTTCGGCGTGGTCGGTGTAGGCGGTAACGCAGATACCCGCGTCGGCACACAGGTGCAGGTACCATAGTTTGTGGCAGGCAGAAACGGCGGCCAACAGCATTTCTTCGGGGTTCCAGCGGCCCGCATCGCCGCGGAAGGCCGGGTCGGCGGAACCGTGCAGGTCGGGCTTGCCCTCGGCGGAAACGGTAAAGTTGCGCAAATAAGCGGTGTAGGATGATGTGCCTTCGCCAAGATTGCCCATCCATGTTGTTGCGGTGCGGTAGGTGTGTTTTTTGCTCATTCAGAAACTCCTTTCGATAATTTGCCGTTCGCGGCAATAAAGACGGTATCAGCCTTGAAACGCCGACTCTAGCCGAGCCAGATATAGGCCGATACGCCAGCCATCACGCTGATGCCCAGCCACAGCAAGATTTTGGTTTCCGCCCATACGTCCTCCCAATATTTCCCCCGTAGCGCGCTGATGATTTCGGGGGTGAAACAGAATTTTACGCATTCGACAAATTCGTCCCAATCCTCAAACAGCAGGACATAAAGCACTGCGGCGGTTATCAAGGCAATCAAAACAGCAAAAATCATGGGATTATCCCTATTCGTTTTCAGACGGCCTGTGCGTACTGTAAAGAAAGGTCGTCTGAAAACGCTCCTAACTTTTCCCTAAGTCCTGCGTGTTTAAATGTCTATACCGACAACAGACGCAAAGGGAACGAAATGAAATATCCGCAGTCGCAATATATAGAACCGTTCAAACCGCTTTTGAAAAAACTGCTGCTTCCTGCCGCCGTCATTTGCGCCATTTTTCTTGCAGCAGAAGGTTTCGACCTTTACGAAGACTACGCCCAATACCGTATGGAAACCGACCCGTCGTTTGCCCGACACCACAACCGCGCCGTGTCCATCCTGCAAGGCAGAGGCTACGAGGTGCACGATTCCGACACCGACCTGCATTGGACGAGACCCGTTTTGGAGTTTGAGGCCTACAAAGGCAGCTTGGAATACAAAATCGTGATGACTTATCCCGATTTGAACATTATCGAAGAACGCGTTGATTTATGACCGCGCCCGAACATTCTTTACTTACCCCACGTCCCGAAAGGATACGATATGAAAAAACTATTACCGGCATTACTCCTGAGCAGTATCGCACTGGCCGCCTGCGCCGCCCCTTACCCCGATGATTATTACGACGACTACTATTATGACCGCTATGAGCGCGATTACGATCGTTATGACGACTACCGTTACCGCGACGGCAAGTATTACGATGACGACTACATCGAACACCAAATTTACAGCGATCCGTCTTTCGAGCAAAAACGCGCGCAAGTCATGCGGATACTCGAACGACGCGGCTACCGTGTCCATGAAATCGAAGCCGACGACCGCCGCGGTCGCCCCGTACTGAAAGCCGAAGCTTTCAGAAACGGACGCGAATACGACATCGTCTTCTCATGGCCGGATTTGCGGATTATCAGCGAACGCATTGACTATTGATTGGTTCCGCCATACGCCGCAAGGACAAGCTCCGCGCGGCGTTTTTCTTTTCAGACGACCTTGTTTGTTTAGGAGGTCGTCTGAAAACTTATTTCCCCGCCTTCAAGGCTGCCAATCGTTCGGCAATACGGTTGTTGCGGCTCAAGTCTTCCAATTCCTTCAATTTTGCCAACTGCGCCGCATCGGTGCTGCTGTGTACCGCGTTTTGACGACCCATCACGCGGTCGAAAGCGTTGCCGCTTTTTTCGGCATCACGGGCGATGCGGTTGAGGTCGCTGCCGCCTGCCGCTTTTCCTGCGCCCGTACTTTGCTGCGCCGCGCGCCAGTCTTGCAACTGCTGCTGCATCTCGCGTTTTTTCGCCTGCAAGGCGGCGATAAAGCCCTCAAGTTCTTTTTCCTGCGCGGCGCAGTCGGCGATGGTGTTTTCCAAAACAGGCAGACGCGCTTCGATGTCCATTTGTTCGGCGATGCCCGCCTCGGCAAGATCGTCGCGCCCCGCCGCTACGGCAGCTTGCAGGTTGGCATCGATGGCTTCGTGGCGATTGCTCTCATCCGCCATTTTCTTGGCGGCAAGATGTTTCTGCGCCAACACTTTGCCCAATTCGGCACGCACTTCGTCCACCGCCCGCTCGATTTCGCGGATGCTCTCGTTCATGACCGCCTCGGGCGCAAGGTTCTCTGCCGCATCAATCAAGGCATGAAAACCGCCGCTCACCAGACGGCCCACTCTGCGGGATAGGGTTTCGCTCATTTGAATTTTCCTTTCAATAAAATGTGTTTGATTTAAGTTGGCACGGGGATAATCAACCGTCCGTCATTCCCGCGCAGGCGGGAATCCAGACCTTGGCGTTTTCGGAATATTCGGGCATGGCAGCCTGTACAGGAATAGCGGCAAACAAATACTTCTATTTCATGCGCCCCATTTTTTCAGACGACCTCAAACTTCGCCCGCCTGCTGCACAATCTTCGCCAGTTTCAAAGTGTTTTCAAGCTGTTGCAGCACGGTATCATCGTATGCCGCGCCTTTGCCGGTTACGGCGAGCTGCAAGATGCTGTCGGTCAGGCGGACGATGCGCCACATCAATTCGCGTTCGTATTTCTTCAAATCGTCGAGGTCGGCTTCTTCGGGCAGGTCGGCGGCAAGCGTCGCGCCCAAGTCGGGCAACTGCTCAAACAAACGCGCCACGATATGAGAATGCACCCCCGCCTGCTTTTCCGCGTGTAAAACGTCATGTTTCGCCGCTTGGAAAAACTGCTCCTGCGCCGTCAGCGCGGAACCGTAATCGCGCGTCTGCGTATGCGCCAAACGCGCCTGCTTGAGCAGCTCGCGGATTTTTTCAGACGGCGTATTCGCGCCTTCGATTTTTAATTCGGCAATAAAATCAGCGTCTTCCTGAGTGATTCGCACGCTGACTGGGATACGGTTTGTTGCATTCATATTCGTTTGATTTGGTTTGTATTCATTTGTATGCAAATATACAAGATGAAATGACAAGACGCAATATTTGAAATGGTTTATTTTTGTAAACCCTAAAACGCGCTGAAACACGTTTGCAGACACATGGGGAGAACCGAGCTTTTCCTTTATAATCCATCCATCTATTTTTCACTTATTTCAAGCAGGTTCACCATGTCCAAACCCACCCTTCTCCTCGTTGACGGCTCTTCTTATCTCTACCGCGCGTATCATGCAATGGCGCAATTGACCGCGCCTGACGGTGCGCCGACGGGTGCGCTTTACGGCGTGTTGAACATGTTGCGTCGTCTGCGGGCGGATTATGTGCACGATTATTGCGCGGTGGTGTTTGATGCGAAGGGCAAGAATTTCCGCCACGAGATGTTCCCCGACTACAAGGCGACGCGCCCGCCGATGCCGGACGATTTGCGCCCGCAGGCGGAAGCCTTGCCGGATTTGGTGCGGCTGATGGGCTGGCCGGTGCTGGTGATTCCGCAAGTCGAAGCGGACGATGTTATCGGCACGCTGGCGGTGATGGCCGGCGAAGCGGGTTGGAATGTGGTGGTGTCCACCGGCGATAAGGACATGGCGCAGCTGGTGAACGAACGTGTGACGCTAGTGAACACGATGAGCGGCGAAACGCTGGATATTGAAGGCGTGAAGGAAAAATTCGGCGTTCGCCCCGACCAAATCCGTGATTATCTCGCGCTGATGGGCGACAAGGTGGACAATGTGCCGGGCGTGGAGAAGTGCGGCCCGAAAACGGCGGTGAAGTGGCTGGAAGCCTACGGCTCGTTGGCTGGTGTGATGGAACACGCTGCGGAAATTAAGGGCAAGGTCGGCGAAAACCTGCAAGCCGCGCTGCCCCAACTGCCGCTGTCGTATGATTTGGTGACGATTAAAACGGATGTGGACTTGCACTCGGAGCTTTCAGACGGCCTCGAAAGCCTACGCCGCACTTCGCCGAAATGGTCGCAGCTTGCGGTCGATTTCAAACGCTGGGGCTTCCGCACTTGGTTGAAAGAAGCGGAAAGCCGTATGCACGAAGCGGCGGACGGTGATTTGTTCGGCAGCGATACGATAGGCGAACAGGCGGCGTTGGACATGGAAACGTCGTCTGAAAAAATCATAGAACGTGCCCCGGCCCCCGAAAAGCTGGATTATCAAGCCGTTACCACCGAAGCGCAGTTTGCCGCCTTGTTGGACAAACTGTCGCAGGCGGACAAAATCGGCATCGACACGGAAACTACGTCCCTAGACGCGATGAACGCCGCGCTGGTCGGCATCAGCATCGCGTTCCAAGCGGGCGAAGCGGTTTACATCCCCGTAGGACACAGCCTGACTGCCGCACCCGAACAGCTTGATTTGCAAGACGTATTAGGTCGTCTGAAACCGCATTTGGAAAATCCCGCCCTGAAAAAAATCGGGCAAAACCTCAAATACGACCAACACGTTTTCGCCAACTACGGCATCGCCCTGAACGGCATTGCCGGCGACGCCATGCTCGCTTCCTACATCATCGAGAGCCATCTCGGACACGGCTTGGACGAATTGTCCGAACGCTGGTTGGGCTTGGAAACCATTACCTACGAATCGCTGTGCGGCAAAGGCGCGAAGCAAATCGGGTTTGCCGACGTCGCCATTGAGCAGGCGACCGAATACGCCGCCCAAGACGCCGATTTCGCCCTGCGCCTCGAAGCGCACCTGCGCGAGCAGATGGACACCAAACAGCTTGAAATGTATGAAGAAATGGAGCTGCCCGTCGCGCAAGTATTGTTTGAAATGGAACGCAACGGCGTACAAATCGACCGCGCAGAACTCGCCCGCCAAAGCGCGGAACTCGGTGCCGAGCTGATGAAGCTCGAACAAGCAGCCTACGCCGCCGCAGGCCAGCCGTTCAACCTCAACTCGCCCAAACAGCTGCAAGAAATTCTGTTCGACAAAATGGGCATCCCCACCAAAGGCCTGAAAAAAACCGCCAAAGGCGGCATTTCCACCAACGAAGCCGTGTTGGAACAGCTTGCGCCCGATTATCCGCTGCCCAAAATCATCCTGCAAAACCGCAGCCTGGCAAAACTCAAATCCACCTATACCGACAAACTGCCCGAAATGATTTCCCCAAAAGACGGCCGCGTGCATACCACTTACGCCCAAGCCGTCGCCATTACCGGCCGCCTCGCCAGCAACAACCCCAACCTGCAAAACATCCCCATCCGCACCGCCGAAGGCCGCCGCGTGCGCCGCGCCTTCACCGCACCGCAAGGCAGCGTCATCGTTTCCGCCGACTATTCCCAAATCGAGCTGCGCATCATGGCGCACCTCTCCGGCGACAAAACCCTCATCGCCGCGTTCCAAAACGGCGAAGACGTACACCGCCGCACCGCCGCCGAAGTATTCGGCATCGCCCCCGAAAACGTCTCGCCCGAACAACGCCGCTATGCCAAAACCATCAACTTCGGCCTCATTTACGGCATGGGTCAATACGGCCTCGCCAAATCGCTGGGCATAGACAACCTGTCCGCCAAAACCTTCATCGACCGCTACTTCGCCCGCTACCCCGGCGTTGCCGAATACATGCAGCGCACCAAAGAACAAGCCGCCGCGCAAGGCTTCGTCGAAACCCTGTTCGGCCGCCGCCTCTACCTGTCCGACATCCATAACAAAAACGCCAACGCCCGCGCCGGAGCCGAACGCGCCGCCATCAACGCCCCCATGCAAGGCACCGCCTCCGACCTCATCAAACGCGCCATGATAGACGTGTCCCGCTGGCTTTCAGACGACCTCTTACAAAGCAAACTGATTATGCAGGTGCATGACGAACTGGTGCTGGAAGTCCCCGAAGCCGAACTGGATTTAGTGAAAGAAAAACTGCCACAGATTATGGCGAAAGTGGACGAAGGGATGTTGGAAGTACCGCTGGTGGCTGAAGTGGGTGTGGGGATGAATTGGGAAGAGGCGCATTGATTATGTAACCTTATATTTTTCAGCATTCTTTTCTTATTTTAAATAAATATATTTCATTTGTGTATTTGGATTTTAAATGAATAACAGGAAAAACATAGAGTTAGCTCGAAAACTGTCTTGGATATCGAAACGTGAAAAGAAAATAAATCCTTCTATGAAAAAAGTTTTTACAAATTTTTTCATGGAAAACTGGAAGGCAAAAATATCTACTTTGTTTACTTTATGCAGTATTGCTGTTCCCTTTAGTTACCTGAATTACATAAACTCTAATTATTTATTTTATGATGCTTTGTCGTCGTTTAAAGCATGGATAGGAGCTTTTATATTATTTTCTATAATCATTATATTGGTTTTGGTTATTCCTTTGTTTTTTTCTTCTTGGTACTTTTTTATTCTGAAATCAAAATTTAGATATATAAAAGATAAAAATATATTGGTTAGATTCAATAATCTTTTCATTATAACGCCGATTATATCGATATTTTTAATAATTACAGCATATTTTTATGATTATAGTAGTTTACAAATAACTAATATCTTCCTAATTATGGTATTAGGGCCATCAGTTTTATGTCTTTTTTATGTTTTCAGATTGATACTTTTTCCTAAATATCCAATAGAATGTTCAATAGAAGAAAAAACTGTTTGTGGGATACTAAAATCTAATGTTTTCAAATCTGCTTGTATTATTGCCTTATCTCTTTTAATATTTAACTCTCTATTTATAATATTTTATTTTATATTAATTTTATCAGTATTGCCTAAGGATTTTCCTGAGTGGCTAACGATTTTCATAGACTGGGATAATTTTCTTAGACTTTTAAACCAGTTATTAAATTCTACAATACTAATTCTTATCTATATCGCTTCAGGTCTTAGACATAATTTTTTAATAAAAAATAATAAAAAATTAAATTCTATGCATTACTTAAAGGAAAGTATTATGATTATTCTATCAGCTTTTCTTATTTTATTAATTGTAATTAAATTGATG
This sequence comes from Neisseria lactamica, assembly GCA_001067655.1. Classification (GTDB taxonomy): domain Bacteria; phylum Pseudomonadota; class Gammaproteobacteria; order Burkholderiales; family Neisseriaceae; genus Neisseria; species Neisseria lactamica_B. The sequence goes on along the minus strand of JUNU01000295.1, from coordinate 2,445 downwards.
CCTGAATATCCTAATTTTATCTTTAATCCTATGCGTGCCCTTGGATATATTGAAGATAAGAGAGATGCAAGATGGTATTCTATCGATAATCGATTTATAGAATGGAATAACTTTCAAGCATTATTCTTAGATAAGAAAATAATCTATACACAAGAACAGGTATGCTATAAAAAAGATTTTGATTTATCTAAATTATCTAAAAAAGAAAAAATTCCATTTCATTTGTACGGGTATATGGCTTGGAATACTGGGAATACTAGGATCTTCTGTCCTGTCTCAATTTCAATAGGAAAAGATGTAGGTAGTAAATGTTGGCACATACCTAGCCAATATATAAATTTGATACCTAAAGGATAGCCGGCCGTTGGTTGGATACTTGTATCCGACAAAATCCGCTGCCATCCCAAAAGCCGTCGGATTCGAGAATCCGACCTACTGAAACTGAGCATTAGTGTGTAGCGTGTGTGCGGTACGCACGCATGCGGTGTTTGAAACTCAAAACCCATCCAAGGTCGTCTGAAAACCCGTCACAGAGTTTTTCAGACGACCTTTATTCTTCCCGCCGACAGGCATACAATCACGGGCGCAGTCCCTTTCATGGATTCAATACGCTCCAGATACGCGGTTTTAAGGTCGTCTGAAATATGGACAGGCTTGCTGCAAAACCAATAATATCCAAAATTTTCACCATTCTTAAACCATAAATAAAAATCATGAATTTCGATCTTGAAAACCTCTCTTCGTTCGCGGGCTGGGAACGTCTTGCTGAAACCGGCATGGCATTCGGTACCAACCTCGTTGCCGCGCTGGCGATTTTCTTTGTCGGCAGATGGATTGCCGCCCGCCTTGTCATTTTGATGAAAGCTGCGCTGACCCGCGCCAAAGTGGACAGAACGCTCGTCAGCTTCCTTGGCAATGTGGCTAATGTCGGCCTGTTAATCCTGATCATCATTGCCGCGCTGGGCAAGCTGGGCATTCCGACCACGTCGGTTACCGCCTTAATCGGCGGCGCGGGTTTGGCGGTGGCTTTGTCGCTGAAAGACCAACTGTCGAACTTTGCCGCCGGCGCGCTGATTATTCTGTTCCGTCCGTTTAAAGTCGGCGACTACATCAAAGTCAACGGCTTCGAAGGCTTTGTTAGCGAAATTAAAATGGTGCAGACCGCGCTGAGTACGCCGGATAACGAAGAAGTCATCCTGCCCAACAGCGTCGTCATGAGCAACAGTATCGTGAATCGTTCCTCCATGCCGCTGTGCCGCGTGCAGGTGGTGGTCGGCGTCGATTACGCCTGTGATTTGAAGGCCGCCAAAGCCGCCGTTTTGAAAGCCGCCACCGAGCATCCTTTGTGCGTACAGACCCAAGGCAAAGAGGCAGTAACATATATTACCAACTTGGCCGACAGTGCCATCGAAATCACGCTTTGGGCGTGGACGAATGAAGCCGATTTGGGTGCGTTCCGCTTCGGGCTGAACGAGCAGGTGGTGGAAAACCTGCGCGCCGCCAATATCAATATTCCTTTCCCGCAGCGCGATGTGCATATCATCCAACAACAGGGGTAAGGGTAAGTTTCGGATTGACGAATCCGACCTGCTGAAACCGCGGGCATACGGTGTTTGAATCCAAAGCCCATCTGAGGTCGTCTGAAAACCTGTCTTATGGTTTTCAGACGACCTTTTTATATTCTTTCCGTTTCCTGTATTATTCATATTGATTTGAACACTCTTTCTTGAAAGGTCAAAAATAATGTCGCTCACTTTAAAATCTGTTCTGACCGCCGGTTTGCTCCTTCTTGGATTTCAAGCCGCTGCCCAAGATATTCCGCAAGCGTTTCAAGGCAAATGGGCCGGGCATTATGAAGGGAAGGTATCGCCCAAACATGTAAGGGCTTTATGTGCCATGGGTTATGATGAAAACGCTGCTATGGATAATGTCGATGTGTCGGAAGATAGCGGCTTTTATATTGAAATAGGTAAAAAATCAATTGAATTAAATGGTTGGGAATGGGGTGCGAAATATACGAAACTGAATTATCGAATTTATTCGCCCGATAAAATTGCAGGTACGGCACGCGTTCGGGAAGAGGAGCCGGAGCAAGGTACGCAGATTTATAACGATAATTTTGAGTTTTCGTTAAACCGAGGCGTGCTGACGCAAAGATTCCGTGATTACTCGACGGATGGCTCAGGCAAAAAAGTTTGGCGGACGCGTACACTGATGCGTTGCAAATAATGCTGGGCAAACCGTAGCCGGTCGCAGGTTGGAGGCTTGTATCCGACAACAGCCGCTGCCATCTCAAATAGCCGTCGGATTCGAGAATCCGACGGCTACGGCAAAAACCGTAGCAGGAGAGAATAGAAACCCGTAGCGTGGGCTTTGCCCACGAATCAAACTCAAAATTTCAGACGACCTCTTTTACCCAACATTATCGTGGGCAAAGCCCACGCT
>JUNU01000294.1 GCA_001067655.1 Neisseria lactamica | reverse complement strand
GCACCAAGTGAATCGGTTCCGTACTATCTGTACTGTCTGCGGCTTCGTCGCCTTATCCTGATTTAAAGTTAATCCACTATAAATTGCAGACGACCTTGCTCCGTCAAAATCGCATTTCCCGATTTCCGTCCTAAAATTTCAATTTCTAAATCAATGTCGTCAGCAGGCTGCCTCGGCGTGTCAAACTTTTGCCTGATAGACAGCATTCGATATCGAAAGGTCGTCTGAAACATCTTTTCAGACGACCTTTGCCGTTTCCATTAAAATACCGTATTCCCATTTTTCAGACGGCCTCTTCCCATGTTTCCCGAGCAATCCGCCCCCAATCTGCTGCAAGGCTTGAACCCCGAACAACTTTCCGCCGTAACCTGGCCGCCGCAATCTGCCCTTGTGCTGGCGGGTGCGGGCAGCGGCAAAACCCGCGTGCTGACCACGCGCATCGCATGGCTTTTGCAAACCGGTCAGGCAACGCGATATAGCATTATGGCAGTTACGTTTACCAACAAAGCCGCAAAAGAGATGAATCGTCGCGTTAGCGAACTCTTGCATCTCAAAGATACAGGGGAAACAACAAGGGCAGAACCCATGCTGATCGGTACATTTCATGGGATTTGTCATCATCTCCTACGAAGACACCACTGCGACGCCGGCCTGCCGTCTTCCTTTCAAATCCTCGACAGCGGCGACCAGCTTTCCCTCATCAAGCGTCTGCTCAAAAGCCTAAACATCGCCGAAGAAATCATCGCGCCGCGTTCGCTGCAAGGCTTTATCAACGCGCAAAAAGAATCCGGTTTGCGCGCTTCCGTGTTGAGTGCGCCCGATCCGCACACAAGCCGCATGATTGAATGCTACGCCGAATACGACAAAATCTGCCAACGCGAAGGCGTGGTCGATTTCGCCGAACTCATGCTCCGCAGCTACGAAATGCTGCAAAGCAACGAAATCCTGCGCCAGCACTATCAAAACCGCTTCAACCACATTCTCGTCGACGAGTTCCAAGACACCAACAAACTGCAATACGCCTGGCTCAAACTCATGGCAGGCGGCAACGCGGCAGTGTTTGCCGTCGGCGACGACGACCAAAGCATCTACCGGTTCCGCGGCGCGCACGTCGGCAACATGACCGCGCTGATGGAAGAATTCCACATCGACGCGCCCGTCAAACTCGAACAAAACTACCGCTCCGTCGGCAACATCCTCGCTGCCGCCAACGCCGTCATCGAAAATAACGACGAACGCCTCGGCAAAAACCTGCGTACCGACGCCGAAGCAGGAGACAAAATCCGCTACTATTCCGCCTTTACCGACCTCGAAGAAGCCCAATTCATCGTTGACGAAACCAAAGCCCTCGAGCGCGAAGGCTGGGATTTGGACGAAATCGCCGTCCTCTACCGCAGCAACGCCCAATCCCGCGTCATCGAACAAAGCCTGTTCCGCAGCGGCATCCCCTACAAAATCTACGGCGGCCTGCGCTTTTACGAACGCCAAGAAATCAAACACGCGCTCGCCTACCTACGCCTCGCCGTCAATCCCGACGACGACAACGCCCTCTTGCGCGTCATCAACTTCCCGCCGCGCGGCATCGGCGCACGCACCATCGAAAACCTTCAGACGGCCTCAAACGAACAAGGCATCACCCTCTGGCAGGCAGCCTGCAACGCCGGCGCAAAAGCAGCCAAAGTCGCCGCCTTCGTCCGCCTGATTGAAGCACTGCGCAACCAAGTCGGACAAATGCCCCTGCCCGAAATCATCGTCGGCATCCTCAAAGACAGCGGCCTAACCGAACATTACCGAACCCAAAAAGGCGACAACCAAGACCGCCTCGACAACCTCGACGAACTCGTCAACGCCGCCATTGAGTTCAAACCCGAAGACAGCAATTTCGAAATCCTGCCTGACAACATTTCAGACGACCCCGCCTTTCCCATCCTCGCCTTCCTCAGCAACGCCGCCCTCGAATCCGGCGAAAACCAAGCAGGCGCAGGCGAAAAAGCCGTCCAACTCATGACCGTCCACGCCGCCAAAGGCTTGGAATTCAACGCCGTCTTTCTCACCGGCATGGAAGAAGGCCGCTTCCCCAGCGAAATGAGCCTTGCCGAACGCGGCGGCCTCGAAGAAGAACGCCGCCTCATGTACGTCGCCATCACCCGCGCCCGCAAACGCCTCTACATCACCATGGCGCAACAACGCATGCTGCACGGACAAACCCAATTCGGCATTGTTTCCCGCTTCGTCGAAGAAATCCCCCCCGAAGTATTGCACTACCTGTCCGTCAAAAAGGCCGCCTACGACAGCTACGGCAGCACGCGCCAAACCGCCGCGCCCAAAGACAAAATCATCGACGACTACAAACATCCCCAAACCTACGCAGGCTTCCGCATCGGACAAAACGTCCGCCACGCCAAATTTGGCACTGGTGTCATCATCGATGCCGTGGACAAAGGCGAATCCGCCCGACTGACCATCAACTTCGGCAAACAGGGCGTGAAAGAGCTGGATACCAAGTTTGCGAAATTGGAAGAGATGTGAAAGAGGGATGGCAGAGGTCGTCTGAAACCCGTAGCGTGGGCTTTGCCCACGAATCAAGCCCAAAATTTCAGACGACCTCTTTTACCCAACATTATCGTGGGCAAAGCCCACGCT
>JUNU01000028.1 GCA_001067655.1 Neisseria lactamica | reverse complement strand
ACTGTCTGCGGCTTCGTCGCCTTGTCCTGATTTAAATTTAATCCACTATATGTTGGCGGGCGGCTGGCGGGATAGGTGTTCCTCCGTTTCTGCTGCCCATTAGTCTAAATAATGTCCATTTTTCTATTTTCAAACAACGATGACAAAAACTTTTCTGATTGCCGGCGTTGATGAGGCAGGGCGGGGACCTTTGGTCGGCAGCGTGTTTGCCGCCGCCGTTATCCTGCCGCCGTCTTACCATTTGCCCGGTTTGACCGACTCTAAAAAACTCAGCGAGAAAAAACGCGATACGTTGGCGGTCTTGATTAAAGAGCAGGCGCTGGCATGGTGTGTCGCGCAAGCCGATCCGCAAGAAATTTTCGAGCTGAATATCCTTCATGCCACGATGCTGGCGATGAGCCGCGCCGTACAAGGGTTGGCGATCAAACCCGATAAGGTGTTTATCGATGGCAACAGAGTGCCGAAGGAGCTTGGCGTGGATGCCGAAGCAGTCGTCAAAGGCGATAGCAAAATCATGGAAATTTCGGCGGCTTCCGTTTTGGCGAAGACCGCGCGTGATGCCGAGATGTATGCTTTGGCGGAACGTTATCCGCAATACGGTTTCGACAAACACAAAGGCTACGGCACGGCGCAACATCTCGAAGCATTGCAGCAATACGGCGTATTGCCCGAACACCGACGCGATTTCGCACCCGTCAAAGCCCTGTTGGCGTAGGGAAAGCTTTTTGAGTAAACGTTTGCCTGATTTCTTTTTTCAGACGACCTTTGTCCGTATTTTAGAAATCTGTCTTTATCCGAACTCCTAAACTTACCGCGTGAAACACGGTAAGGACACAAAGCCGTCCTTATCCGAAACAAGGTCGTCTGAAATTTCAGACGACCTTTTCACATACCCGCAACACGCTATTCGTCAATACTCCGCCGAGTGCCAAAACGGCTGCCCTACGGTCGGCGTACTCGCTTGCGCTTTGGTTCGCGCTTCGACCGGTTCGGCTTCAAATGCCAGCCGTCCGGATTCGACGGCAAGTGCGAAGGCGTGCGCCATATTAACGGGGTCGCTGCTGCGGGAGACGGCGGTGTTCAGCAATACGCCGTCAAAACCCCATTCCATCACTTGTGCAGCCTGCGAGGGCAAACCCAAGCCCGCGTCGATAATCAGCGGTGTGTCAGGCAGGCGTTCGCGCAGAACTTTCAGCGCGTAGGCGTGAACCGCGCCCAAGCCCGTGCCGATCGGTGCCGCCCACGGCATTAACGCCTGACAGCCCGCGTCAAGCAGGCGGCGGCAGGCAATCAGGTCTTCGGTGCAATAAGGCAGCACTTTGAAGCCGTCTTTAATCAGGATTTCTGCCGCTTCGACGAGCTGGAATACATCCGGCTGCAACGTGTCGTCATCTCCGATGAGTTCGAGTTTGATCCAATCGGTTTCAAACACTTCCCGCGCCATCTGCGCCGTCGTTACCGCTTCCTGCACGCTTTGGCAGCCTGCTGTGTTCGGCAGCACCGGGATACCGATTTCTTCCAAAAGCGACCAAAACCCCTGACCGTGTGCCTCGCCGCCGCTTCCCGCGCGGCGCAGCGAGACGGTAATCATCGCGGGCTGGGCAGTTTGGATGGATTTTTTGAGAATTTCGGGGGTCGGGTAGGCAGCCGTGCCGAGCAGCAGCCGTGAAGGGAAAGTTTCTCCGTATAGGGTGAGCATGATGGGTTCCTTTGTAAGGTTGTTTTTGGGGACAGGGGTCGTCTGAAAAGGCAAAACCGCCTAGCCGCCGACCACCGGCCGCACGATATCGACTTTGTCGTTTTCGTTCAAAACCGTTTCCGCATACGCGCCTTTGGCGACAAATCCGGTGTTCACCGCGACGGCAAAAGGCTTTTGCGGCGCGGTTTGAGCGATGAGGTCGGCGATGGTTGTGCCGTGAAGTTCGGCGGGTTTACCGTTTAAGATGATGTTCATGGTTTCTCGATATTTCGTAGGTGAGTTTCTTTATTCGCGATGCGCCTGCTCTTGCTTGAATCCGTCGCCCCATTCCTTCAATGCCGTCAGCACGGGCGCAAGCGTTTTGCCGTAGTCGGTCAGGCGGTATTCCACTCGTGGCGGGACTTCGGGATACACAGTACGCAAAATGATGCCGTCGGCCTCCAATGCGCGCAGTTGCGCGGTCAGCGTGCGTTGCGACACATCGGGCAGGATGCGGCGGATTTGGTTGAAGCGCAGCGTGCCGTCCGTGTGCAAGCGGTAGAGTATCGTGCCTTTCCATTTGCCGCCGATGACGGAAAGCGCGGCTTCCACCGAGCAGCCTTCGGCGCAGTCGTAGCTTGGGTGCGGTGTGCGGGGCATGGTGGTATCCTTTATGTAACTATCTGAAAAACAAGTGCGTTCTTGTTAATGGTGTGCTTCAGGCGCATGATACACGCTTTCAGACGACCTAACAGGAGAACATCATGAAAGCCATCGGCTTCACCCGCCCTTTGCCCGTTTCCAACCCTGAAGCCCTGCTCGACATCAATCTGCCCGAACCCGAGCTGCGGCCGCACGATATTTTGGTTGCCGTGCAGGCGGTTTCAGTCAATCCTGTCGATGTGAAAGTTCGGGCGGCGCATACGCCTGCGGCAGGGCAGTACCGCGTATTGGGTTACGACGCGGCAGGCATTGTTCAGGCAGTCGGCAGCGAAGTGCGGCATTTCAAAGTCGGCGACGAAGTGTATTACGCGGGCGCCATCAACCGCCAAGGTTCGAACGCACAATTACAAGCGGTGGACGCGCGCATTGCCGCCAAAAAGCCACGTTCACTGGATTTTGCCCAAGCCGCCGCGCTGCCATTGACGGCGATTACCGCATGGGAAACGCTGTTCGACCGCTTGAACGTGAACAAACCCGTGGCAGGCGGCGCCAATGCGCTGCTCTTAATCGGCGGCGCAGGCGGGGTCGGCTCGCTTGCCATCCAGTTTCTGAAAAAGCTGACCGACATCCAAGTTATCGCCACCGCCTCCCGCCCCGAAAGCCGCGCGTGGGTGAAGGAATTGGGGGCGGATTTCGTCATCAACCATCATGAAAACATGGCGGAACAGGTTGCCGCGTTAAATATCGGCGCGCCGTCGTTTGTTTTTTCCACCAACCATACCGACCGCCATCTGCCGCAAATCGTGGAACTCATCGCCCCGCAAGGCAGAATCGCGCTGATTGACGACCCCGAAACGTTGGACGTGAACCCGCTCAAAGGCAAAAGCCTGTCGCTGCATTGGGAGTTTATGTTTACCCGCCCGCTGAGCGAAACGGCAGACATCGAACGGCAGGGCGAAATACTCGCCGAAACCGCTCGGCTGGCGGACGAAGGCATCATCCGTCCGACCGCCACCCAAATCCTGCACGGCATCAATGCTGCCAACCTGCGCCGCGCCCATGAGATGCTGGAAAGCGGAGATATGATCGGCAAACTGGTGGTGGAAGGCTGGGACAATTAAATCCGCCGAATATTCTTCGCGCCGTTATACCCGCTGGTGCCTGTATGGCATCCGAAATAACGGCAATCGAATATCCTAATTGAGCAGGTCGTCTGAAATTTGGTTTTCAGACGACCTTATTCATTCCACAAAGCCTGAAACGCTTTAACCACCGCTTCGGGATTTTCCGCTTCGGTAACGGCGCGGACGACGGCGAGTGAGGAAACGCCGGTTGCCAGCACATCTTCGGCGTTGTTCAAATCGATGCCGCCGATGGCGACGACGGGCGTGCTGCCTGCCTGTTTCACATATTCGCGCAGTTTGTCCAAGCCTTGCGGGGCGGTGGGCATTTGCTTGGTCGTGGTAGGAAAAATCGCACCGCTGGCGACGTAGCTGGGGTGTACAGACAGGGCGCGGTCGAGTTCGGCGACGGAGTGCGTACTCAAACCCAAACGCAAACCGGCGGCGGCGATGGCGGCAAGGTCGGCGGTGTCCATGTCTTCCTGTCCGAGATGCACGCCGTATGCGCCTGCTTCTATCGCCTCGCACCAGTGGTCGTTGATGAAAAGCTGCGTGCGGCTGCCCTGACAGGCGGCGACGCAGCGGGCGATTTCGCGTTTCAATTCATCGCCGTGCAGGGTTTTGCAGCGCAGTTGCACCGTGTCGGCACCTGCTTTGACCATGCGCTCCACCCAATCGGCGGTGGGAACGACGGCGTAGAATTTGAGCGGGGATTTTAGGGGTGGGAAGGTCATGGGGTGTCCTTTTAAGTTATCGCTGATGGCGTTCCTGCAGGCGTTCGGTATGCGCCCGCAGTTTTTCGCCGTCGGCTTGGTATTCATTTGAAGACAGCACGGCAGTTGCCGCTTCTATTTCCTGAGGCAGCAATAAGGTCGTCTGAAAACGTCTAATATAGGATGCTGCCTGTCTGATACGGCAGACATTCGGTGGCATTTGCGTTTTCAGTTCACAATCGCCGAGGAAAACCACCATCGAATGAAATTTTTCTTCCGGCAGTTTCAGCAGTTCGGATAATGCCTTGATGTGTGCGTAATTCTGGCGTAAGGGGTTTTGAAAGTAGTGTTTCTGCTTATAGACGACTTGTGTCCATTTCGATTGCTTCTCGCTGCCGAAAATCCAACCTGTGTAATTTTTGGTTTCTATGACAAATATCCCAAAAATTGAAACATAGATATGGTCGATTTGCGTCGTGCCGCTTCGCGATGGAATAATCAAATTGTGAAATTCGATATAGGTTTCTTCATCCAAATCTTTTCCGATTACTGAACGGACTGCCCGTTCGCCTATGCGTCCTTTTACTTTGGGGTTTTGGAACAGCACTTTCAAAAAAAGCAGGGGAATGACGAGCAGGAAAATCCAAAAGATACCTGACAGGTTTCCTATTACTTGTTCAATCATGACGTTTCCTTTTTGTTTTATTGTTTAATAAAGTGAGTAGAGTGGTATGGCTATCTGACGAGGTCGTCTGAAACTCATTTCCTGCGTTTCAACAAGGCTTTTGCTTCGGGATAATCTTTCAAGCGAAACGGGTTGTCGTTCCAAGAGCCGCTTTTCTGTCTTTCGGGCTGCTCGGCAAGTGTGCTGCGGATTGCGCGGCGCAGGTAGGTTTCCAGCGGCTGCGGCGTGTCGTCTCCGACAGGTAGAACATAGAGCCGTTTGCCGTCAGCGTCGGCGAGAAAGCGTTCGCCTTCAACGGTGTTGCCTTTGCCGTCAAACAGGACGATTTCGTAATACGGATAGCCTTGCATGGGTTGTGACACGATTTCAAAGCGGTAGGCCGCGCGTTCTTCGGCGGTTTTGTGTGGCGAATAGGAAACTGCTGCCAGTCCGACAATCAAGTTTTTGTAGCGGTTGATGCGTTGCAGCATATCGCGTTCGGCGGCGGTGTAGGTAAACGGGTGCGGATAAAATTTGCCGTTTCGTTCGATGTCGGAAGCGGCGTGGCGGGTGTCGCCGGGGGCAACGGTATTGCCGCGTGCGTCCATCATGCCCCAAGTGCCACCCTGTACGGTAGTGTGTTCTTCGTCCACGCGAACTTCTCGGCAGTCGTCGCAAAATGCAGCATAGCCATATTCAAACTGTCCTGCCCAATCGTGTTGGGCTGGAGTGACCAAGTTGCCCGCGCGGTCGGCAAAACCGACTTTGCCGTCTTTTGAAACATAGCGGCGTTTGCCTTCCGAAAAATAGTCTGCCGCCGCGTCGTACATCATCGGCTGATATAAAAACTTGCCCTGCCGCGAATGCAGGAAAAACGGCGAATAGGCAACTTTGCCCCGAATTTCTCGGCTGCTGTCCAGAAACAGTAACTCGCCATCGGCAGTTTCACCGTGTTCACACATAAATTCGCAGTTGTATTGCGCAGGGACGATGATTTTGCCGCTTGCGGTTTTTGCACCGAATTTACCGTTTTGTTTGAAATAAACGATTTTTTCGGCAGAACGCGGTTTGGGGTCGTCTGAAATCTTGGGCGCGGCAAAGGCTGCGGAGTGGGCGAGTAAGAGCGCGGGCAGTAAATACAGGGATTTCAGATTCATTGGAAACCTTTCGTCGATGAGCAATATAGGTAGATCGATGACGATGCGGCGTTGTCGCGCCTTGCTGTATTATATTCATACAGGCTGGTGTCGGGGTGTGCCGCTTTGCTGTAAAACCTATGCCGCGACGTTTTCAGACGACCTCAAACTTATTTTCCAATATACGCCAAACCGCTTTCTTCATCACGTTCGGGCGCGTTTTTTCCATCAAACAGTGCCACTGCCAATCTGACGGCGGCGGCGGTTACGGCGGGAGAAATCATGAAGCCGTGGCGGAAAAGGCCGTTGATTTCAATCAGGCGTCGGACGCGGCTGTAACGGATTTCGGGATTGTGGTGGTTGAGCGTGGGGCGCAGGCCGGTGGCGATTTCGAGGATGTCGGCTTCGCCGAAAGCGGGGTGGACGGCATAGAGTGCGGATAAAAGTTCCAACCCTGAACGCACGCTGGCAGGGGCTTGGCTTTCGCTTTCGATTTGGGTCGCACCGATGACGAAGACGTGGTTTTCTTTCGGAGCGATGTAGAGCGGGTAACGTGGATGGAGCAGGCGCACGGGGCGGTTGAGCGTGATTTCGGGCGTATAAACCCGCGCCACTTCGCCGCGTATGCCGCGCAAGGTGCTGGTGTGTTCGGGGGCTTGGTTCCAAGCGGTTTTTGCGCCGTAGCCGCGACAGTCGATCAACCAGTCGTATTGGGTTTGCAGGTCTTCGGGGACGCATTCGTGTTCCCAATGGCAAGGGACGTTCAGTTCGTCTAAAGCGTCGGCAAGTGCAGACAGCATCTGCCGTCCGTCGAGCTGGCCTTCGGTCGGCAGGTAAAGGCCGTCTGAAAAACGTCCGCCGAGTTGCGGTTCGCGTTTGGCGATGTCGTCGGCGTGCCAACGGACGATTTCGTCATCCGCCACGCCGCCGCGTTTGAGATGGCGGACGAACTCGCCGGATAATGGCTTGTCCTGCCCGTGCCACACGATCAGGCTGCCGTTTTCTTGCATCATGGACGGTGTTTTCAGACGACCTCGTATGTCGCGCCAAAGCGGAATGCTCTGTCTGCCCAGTTTGATGACTTCAGGCGTAGCCTCGACCGCTTCCGCAGCAGGTGCGAGCATGGCGGCGGCAACATAAGCGGCGGCGTGTTCGCCTTTACGCCCACCCTTGTCAAAGAGGGCAATGGATAAACCTTGTTCTGCAAGTTGTAAGGCAGTCAGACGGCCGCAGAGGCCGCCGCCGAGAATGGCGATACGGGGCATGGTGAATTCCTTTGCAGTATTTGGGCAGTCGGAAAGACGAAAGATAAGACGGAAGCGGAATCCACCGAATGGCGGGAAATGCGGGAAAGGGAACGAAAGCCTGAAAGGGCGTTTGACAGCTTGTTTCCTACGCAGGCATTACCCCGACAGGTTCTACGGATTCCGCTTTTGCGGTCTCAGCTGTTTGCGGGAACAAGCAGCACTCCGACAAGAGGTTTTCAGTTTACATAAAATCGATTGCTTTGGCAAAGTCAGGTCGTCTGAAAAATGGGTTTCTGCGTTTTCAGACGACCTGTTGTCAGAAATTTCAGCCGGTTAAGTGCATCAGCATGATTGATATATACTGTCGCTGATGAACAAGGGGCTTGGGTGATGAAATTTTTTGCGGAAAGTGCGCCGAAGTGGATTCATTTAAATCAGGATGAGGTTGTCAGGATAACCATGTTTCAGCTTGCTTATTTTCAAATGGTCGGTGCTGGTAAGGCGCGCAATCAGGATGCTTTGTTTGACGGCACGGCGGTGCGGCAGGTCAGGCTGCACAAAACCCGTGTGTCCGAGGCGGACGATGCCGTGCGGCTGGCAGTGGCTGACGGCGTATCCAGCAGCCCCGCCGCGCATCTCGCCAGCCGGTTTTGGTTGGACGCCTTTGCCCGTGAAGGCGATGCAGAAGGGCATTTCCTGCGAAGGCTGCACAGCAGCTTCTGCGACACGCTTGCCGAGGAATATTTCGGCTCGTCCTCGACTTTCGCTTCGGCAGTCGTCGAGTCGGACGGTTTGTGCCGCATCTGCAATGTCGGCGACAGCCGTGTTTACCATATATCGGCAGAGGGGCGTTGGCGGCAGGTAAGCCATGACCACACTGTGTTGGCAGATTTAATCGAGCAGGGGGAGGCGCGGGCAGATACCGAATACGCCGATATGTACTATGCTTTGGCGCATTGCCTGATTGCGGATAACGAAGAAACCCATTTTAAAATTTTTACCGATTCTTTGACCTTGCAAAGAGGCGAGGCGGTTTTGGTTTGTTCCGACGGGCTGCACGACGCGCTATCCCATGAACGCTTGGAAACATTATGGAACGCTTCGTCGTCTTTGCCTGATAAGTTGGAAGCCTTGCGCCGTGCAGTAAAAAAGGTTCCCTATCATGACGATTGTTCGGTAGTAGTATGCCTGCGGCAAAGATAGGAAACCAATTCTAAAATCGGTTACACAGTTTCGCTAGAAATTTCAAAGGATTGGGTGTAAAGGGTCGTCTGAAAAGGGATACTTGGACCAATTTATATATACCGCATCACATATTTCAACCATCTCATCAACGCCGCCAGCAGTATGCCTATCGACAATCCCATCAAGGCTGCCTGCCACGTCCATTTAATCAGTAGCGCGCTGACCAAACCGCCGATTGCGCCGCACAGATATTTGTCGCGCCGTTTGAATTCCGTTGTCTGCTCGGCTAAATCTTCTTCGATAAAACAAATTGCGAAGAGTGTAGCCAATGCCAGACAGAAACCGATAATAGGGAGCCAGGGTGTATCAATGCGACCAAGGACTTTATCCAGAATCATATCCCCGCCGTACATCAGCCCGAGAACAGTGGCGATAACCAGCAATATCACATAGCCCGCCATGTTGCTGGTAACGAGCCAGTCAAGAATTCGTTCGCATAGTTTTTTGAGAAACTTCATGGGTGGTCTGTTGTTGGGTTGGATGGGAAAGTATAGTGGATTAAATTTAAACCAGTACGGCGTTGCCTCGCCTTGCCGT
>JUNU01000293.1 GCA_001067655.1 Neisseria lactamica | reverse complement strand
ACTGTCTGCGGCTTCGTCGCCTTGTCCTGATTTAAATTTAATCCACTATAAAAGCATCAGATGAAGCACCGAGCCAATCGCATTCTCCTTCATTTTCTCCGTAAACCATAAGAAAGCACATTGATGAAAACCCTCGCATTCCTCCTGCTGACAAGCTTTTCCCTGCACGCTGCCGCACAAGATTATGTTCTGACGGAAGACCGTCTCAGCAGCGGCTCATTGACACTCAACGGCAAACAGGTTTCTGTCGATACAGTCAATCCAAACGGACATGTCTGTAATTATGAAGGCACAATCAAAAACCGTACCAGCAAAAACCGTAATGGCTGTGTCGTACATTTTTCCTTTACCAACAACAGCGTGAAGCTGAACATTCCGGATTCCGCCCGCGAAGCCTGCCAAGAATACTGCGGACATAATGCATCTTTCGAGGCGACCTATGAAAAATTGCCTGCCGCCTGTTCCGCAAAAGGCGCGGCAGCAATGGAAAAACGTTTTCAGGCCGCCTATCAGGGAAAACGCTACCGCGATGCTGTCGCTATCAAACAACGTTATCTCAACGAATGCGACAAGTTCCTCGATCTGACCGAATGGATGCGGACGCTGAACGACTTGTCCGTCAGCTATAAAAATGCCGGAGACAAAGCGGCATGCCGCAAGGCGCTTGCCCCGATGGACAAATGGCTGGAGGGTTACCAGCCGAGCTACCTCTACGAAGAAGCATACAAACGAGAAGCTGCTGCCGCACAATTTAATTTGAAGCAATGCAGCGACAAATAATCGCCGCCCGTCATCGAATCCCACGCTAGTCAGGGAATAGGAAAAGTTCGCCTCTTCGGCAAACAAGGTCGTCTGAAAACAAACGCCGCAGGTTGTGTTTAACCTGAAGCCGTTTTCAGACGACCTTTTGTCTGGTTTGGAAAGCCGGCGTATTATAGTGGGAGACCTTTGCAAAAAAGCCCTTCCCCCGACAGCCGAAACCCCAACACAGGTTTTCGGCTGTTTCCGCCCCTAATTACTCCTGATTTTACCCAAATACCCCCTTAATCCTCCCCGGATACCCGATAATCAGGCATCCGGGCCGCCTTTTAGGCGGCAACAGGCAAACTTAGCCTGTTAGCCGCTTTCAACAGGTTCAAACACATCGCCTTCAGATGGCT
>JUNU01000292.1 GCA_001067655.1 Neisseria lactamica | reverse complement strand
CCACTGATACACTAGTGTTGCACTTGAAATCCGAATCCAAAGTCGTCTGAAAAACGTTCGGGCAAAAACTGAACTGCTCCTAAGGTCTGGGACATTCATAAAAGCCTATTCATCAGACACTCTATATAAGCCGGGTTCTATATGTGACAGGACCCGGCTTTTCAATTTCGAACTGCAACGTTCCTGATTATAGGAATCCATATAATCCTCTATCTGTTTCATCAATTCATCCATCGTCAATTCCTATGCACGGCAAAGAACCCCGTCTTCATTACCGCAAAGAAGCCCCTGCATCGGCGCATTATTCCCAAAGTTCCCTTTGAGCAGCATCTCTTGGATAGAGGCTTAAGTACGAATCCCAATCAAGCATTATGTAAGCCGCCGCCGCCTTTTGCACTTTGTTACATTAACTTTTGCACTCGGTGCGTTTTAAAAGTTACGGCAGCTTTTGCACTATATCGAATAGTAGAATATAAGAAAAGCGACGGAACCGTCGCTTTTGTTTTTACCAGTTACATATGACCAGCTCGCCGCTTGTTTTACCGGTTTTGTCTCTGCCAACCGTATAGGCAAGCTCAAGCTGTGTGATGCGGAAGTCTTTGAACAACTCCCTTATATCAGAATGGTCATTGATAGATAGCATGAATTTGCCCTCGCTCTCCGCCATTGCTTTGGCCAGCAGCTCATACTGTGACCAATCGAATGCGTGGTCGTACCCTGCGGTTTGCCAGTACGGCGGGTCTGCGTAGAAGAAGGTATGCTCGCGGTCATATCGCTTGAAACAACGCTCCCACGGTTCATTTTCCACATAAACACCTTTTAAACGGTCTTTAGCAGCCTTTAATTTAGCTTCAATTTGCGACGCATCCCACGCTTTTGACGTGGTAGCCGTACCAAAATGTTGATGAACGGTCTTACCGCCGAAGGCGTTGTGTTGAAGGTAGAAGAACCGAGCGGCACGTTGTATATCGGTCATGCAATCAGGCGGCGTGCTTTGCAGGCGGGCAAATACTTCACGACTGGTCAACGTCCATTCGAATTGGCGGACGAACTCGTCAAAGTGGTGCTGTACCACACGGTAGAGATTGATGAGCTGTCCGTTGATGTCGTTAAGTACCTCTACTTTAGCAGGCGTTTGGCGCATAAAGAACAACGCTGCGCCACCTGAAAAAAGCTCAACATAACACGAATGCTCGGGGAACATGGGCAACAGGTGTTTTGCCAATCGGCGTTTGCCGCCCATCCAAGGGATAATCGGTAGAGTTTGTTGTGTTTTTTGCATCATATATATACTCCTAATTTACGGCATTCTGGACGCTCGAAACAGATTTAATATGATGCTCGACGGCACTCTGCTGATTTTTTAGTTACTGAATGAATTGATGTTTTTACAGCGTGCGCATTTGATTTGCACGTATCCGCTGCCTTTAGCAAGCAGTTTGCCGCAGTATTTGCAGCGCATTTCGCGGTAGATTTGCATTTGCACTCACTCCCATATCACGGATAGAATGCCTCGGTCTCTAGAGACTAAGGCGGCCTAGAAGTCAATGCAGGCATTATCTGCTTGGCTGGCGTAGCGGTGTTCCCGCACCGCTACGTCGCCGTCCCACTGATTTTTTCAATCTCCTTTCTAAGGTCGTCTGAAATTTCAGACGACCTTTTCTCTTAACTGATACCGTACTCAGTCATCAGTGCAGTGACTTTTTCGGCAACTTTGCTGATATCCCCCTGAACAAACTCAATACCTGCGCCGATAATGACATTACGTCCTAAATTCCCGGCATGATTCATACCGAAACGAATCTTGTTGAACGCTTTATCAGCACCTGCTTTGACAGGGATGACCGCAACGTACCACTTGTTGTACGAGTACACCTGAGTAGCGGAAATTGGCTTACCATCGATGGTCGTACCCTCGAATGAGCGCAACTTGAATCCCGCCTCTTCGTTTGTACTTACCAAGCCATTATTAATAATACTTCTATCGTTCAGGACGACTGCTGAGAACCCCGAACCCGCGGCGCCGCCCGAAAGCTGCTTGAACGGGAAAACAATCGCGGAATCAGACGAACCATCAGAAGTCAGCCCCTCAGACTCAATGAATCGAATACCTTTGCCCTCACCGGCAACCAAGGAACGCATGATTTTATGACCGTCATCTTCACCGAACGCACCAGCCCAGTCTAATGGCTCGCCGGCTCTTTCGGCATTATTCAAGGTTTTCAGCTTGGCCGTATTGTTGCTACCGACCGCCTCGGCTGCCGTTGCCGCCAATCCGTCAAACGTGAACTTGACGGAAGTCGTAGATTTGGCAGCAGGTGATTCGGCTGCCGTTTCAGTTTCTTTCGGCGGCGCAGCAGGCGGCTGAGTCGTAGGCTGACCATCTCCTTCCGCTTTAGGCGGCTGGGCAGGTGTCGTTGCCGCTGCCTGTTCCCCGCCTTCAGCCTTCGGAGAGTCGGCAGGTTTGGCAGGTTTAGTATCAGCCGCCGTGCCGTTATTCAGCTTGGCAACAGCCGCTGCAACGGCGGCATCAATAAGCGCCTGAACTTCAGTTTTCGTCAGTTTGACATTCGCCTCAGCAGTGCCTTTGGCAGTCGTAGTATTACGGAAAACATGGTCGGTAAATACCCCTGTTCGCTGATCCCATGTTTTATTGTTGTCGTGACAACAATCGGTATGCGTACCAGTTTGATAGAATCCCTGACTCGCTATACCGCTACGATGAACATAGGCGTAATCCGAGATATAAGGCTTCGCAGGCTTATCCCCCTTGGTATAAGGCGTCACATCCAAACGGTTGTCCCGAACGGTACAACCAGTCAGGTTGCCCGCTAAAAACTGGCGGGCATAGTTGCCGTCAGGGCCATTTCGAGCGGTGTTGTTCGCAAAATAGCTGCCATCGATTGTTCCGTATCTACTTTCTGCACCTATCAAGTAAGCATAAGTAGAGTCATTCACAAATCCTTCAAATACTGCACTGCTACCGCTTCCGGCTGGATCGACGGCCTCAATACTCAGACTTTTCGCATCGGAATATTTCGTACCGCTGGCGGTAATGCGAATACCCGTAATCACACCATTTTCAACCGTACAGGTTGCCGCCGCGCCGCGTGCACCTTCACCGCCGCCTGTAATCACAATCTTGGTATCCGCACTGTATCCGGTTCCGCCATTTTTAATAGCAATATTGCTCAAATAGCGGAGACCAAACGCCTCACCAAACGGCAGGGCAAAAGTACAGGAATTGTCCGAAATCGTGAATCGGTTGTGACCGAAATTACACGGCACGCCTCGCGGCGCGTAAATGCGGTTGTTTTGGACAGTGATATTGGCACGCAGCCACCACAAATCCTTATCTTTTCGGGCTTTTACCCCCGTTGCACCATTAATCAGGAAAATCCCATTCATGCCGCTGATAAACTCATTGTCTTTGATGACAATATTGGATTCCTGATATTTAAAGCTGCTATTGTCTGCGCGCCCACCCTTAGTGGTGTCTTGCGCGAAGGTTTCCTCGATGACGACACCCGTACCGTAGTAGAGGCATGAGCCGCTATTGCCGATAATTTGGATATTGTTGCCAGTATGTGCATCAGCAACTTTACGCGCAGCGAAACCGAAGTGGTTGTTGATGAAGCGGATACCAATTTGCGGCAGGTATCGGCTTGTCCACAACCAATAGCCCGGGTCAACGGTAACTTGACTGTTGTCGCGGGAATGCTCGACCGAAGCATCCGGATGTCCGACACGGCCTTGCAGACAGTTCATGCCCTCGACAGTAATGCCGACACCACGGACAACGCCAATGCCGCCGATATAGTTGTCAGACATGAAGCCGCCGTAAACCTTGCAGTCGTAGCAAACCATTTTCTCGCGGATTGCGGTATCAATATCGCCGCCACTAACGTCACGACAATCTCGGGTAGAATAAAGACCAAACTGTATTGCACTACCGGTCATCCCGCGAACATCAAAATCCCAGACGAACAAGTGGTAAACATCATAAATCAACCAGCCATTAGCCGAAGACCCACGCTGACCGCCGCTCCATTTACCCCACTTCTCAGATACGCTCCCGTCTTCCTGCGGGAATTCATTTTTCGTGCCGTCAGCGTTCCAATGGCCGCCAACGCCCAAATCAACTTTTCTTGACTGTTGACGTTCATATTCTTTGATTTTTGCCCATGTCAAATCATCAGGTTTTTTGACATCTTGCACCTGAGCAGCATTGTTACGGTAACGGGCGAGATCATGCATAAGACGAGTGGTATTAAAACCTAAGTCATACAACCCCTTGTCCGCATATCCATAGCCGATATGCGGGTTTTCGGGCGTCCAGCCATCAATCGGCGAGAACAACCCCTGACGCCCGCCGACATAGCCTTTTTCCATCCAACGGCGGGTACGGATAACACCGCCATGCATAATAACGTTACCTTCGCCGCCATCCATCTCGAACACGTTGACGCCAAAGGATTCGGCAATAAACATGACACCGCGGAAATCGAAGAAACAATTAGACTTATTGCGGATATAGATACACGGCTGCGCGCCGTCAATAGTCAGAGTCATACCTCCGACCGTGACTTTTCGACCGTCCGCACCAAAAACGTCAGGCTTATAACCCACATTTTTATCGACGCTGAAAACCGAACCCTGACGAGCGGTAATATATGACCCATTGGGGATACGGTCGATGTATTCGGTAACGGCACGGCTGATTACAGCAGCCTCGGTAGGAGTCTGTTTATTGGTTTTGAAGAAGCCAGACAAGACTTTTTCGCGCAATTCTTCAGTCAGCGCATCTTCCAGGTAGTACACGCCGCGCTCGACCGCCAGCTTCATACCTGTTTCGTGCTTGGCTTGCAACGTCGCCACTTTGGCAGCAGTCTCAACTTCGGATAGCGCGCTGTTTACAGCGGTTGCGATTTTGGCAGGAGCAGCCATTTCTTTCGCCTCAGCCGCATTATCCTTTGCCACCTTCGTATTTTTGGCAATCGCCGATAACGCTTTTTCTAAATTATTTAATTCTTTAGCCATTTGTTTCACCCAAGTCTTTCAGGATATCCGCCAACGCATCGTCGCTAACCCCACTATTGTCCGCCGCCGGTTGTGTTGGTGTAGGTTGTGCTGGTGTAGGTTGTGCTGGTGCAGGTTGTGCTGGTGCAGGTTGTGCTGGTGCAGGTTGCGCTGGTGCAGGTTGTGTTGGCGCAGGTTGTGTTGGTGCAGGTTGCGCTGGTACAGGTTGCGCTGGTACAGGTTGCACTGGTGTAGGTTGCGCTGGTGCAGGTTGTGTTGGCGCAGGTTGTGTTGGCGCAGGTTGTGTTGGTGCAGGTTGCGCTGGTGCTGGCTGCGTTGGTGCAGGCTGCGTTGGTGCAGGCTGTGTTGGTGCAGGGTTACTTGGTCGATTTGCTTCGAGTTTGGCAATAGCAGCAGAAACCGCAGCCGCGACCGCCTTACCTACCGCAGTGTCTACCGCCGTATCCACAGCGTTATTGACCGCAGTTTCCAGATTGGCATCAACAGCAACCTTGACCGCCTTATCTAACTGTTTGTCCACTGCATCTTTAACTGCCTGACTGATCTCCGAAGGCTTGACTGCTAAAAGCTCCAAGAATTTTTCGTAAGTGGTATCTCTAGGAATGGTGCCTTTCTCAATTGCCTCTTCATAAAGGCTTTGCCTACCATCCAAGATGACGGGCATCGTATCGACACTGTTGCCGGTGACGGTAATACCGCCCTTGATTTCGGCCATGTTTAAACTCCTAAATTATTCTCAAGGTTCAAATTCCCCTCATAAACCACAGAGCGGATGCCCTTAATTTCAACCTGTACTTCATATCGCGCCCAACGCCATGTCCAAGCCGTCGTCTGCTCGGCTGTTAAAACCGTGCCGACGCCGCCGTCTGAATTGATTGTGTTGGGCTTGACGGTCAATGGGACTTTAACTGCATCCCCGCTGGTTGGTGTGATGACCAATGTCGCCGAATCCAAATGCTTAAGAGAGGGATGTACATAGCCTTTTCCATCTACAATCACGAATGTTATCGGTGACGTTGTGCCACGCTTCACGGCAAAATCAACACGGTTGATGGGCAACATGGCGAACCTCAGACATTAAAATCGACGGAAACGCCGTTTAATTCGTCCAGACTTTTAGCCGCTTCAATTTGCGCCTGCACAGCCTGACGGCGACCGGCAACGGTTGCCACCAATTCATCGTAAGCACGACACTTGCGCAACACAGTTTCTTTCAAGTCGTCCGAATTAATACCGCGCGCGGCGGCAATAGCGTCCAATACTGGCGTAGCGGTGGATTTATCCACATCCCAAGCGCGGGCTTCGGCTGCCTGGACCGACCAACTTTGAACCTCAAAATCAGGCAAGGAATCGGCACCGGAACGGGTAACAACGGTTTGTTGTGCCAGTTCGTTAACTCGAGCCAGTACATTTGCTTTGGCTTTATCTAACGCGGCTTTTTCTTCCGCCTCTTTACGGGATTCATCAATAACCCATTGATCGCCAGACCAAACTACATAAGGAGATTGCGGTTTAAGCAGTGTAAGGTCGGCTGGAATCTCGCCTGCTTGCTCGATAATGACTTCCTCAGCGTTGTCTTTACGGTAGGCTGTTTTGCCACGGTAGTCGGCGACCATTTCCCAGCTATTGCCATTCCATTGGGCAGCCATATCAGCAGGCACTTCCGGCGCATCGGCATCAATACACCCCCCCGGGATGATGTAGCTGCCGTCTTTACTGTAAATATTCAGTTCGGCAGTGTCCGTACCGATAAAAATATTGTTGTCGTCTACACGGCAAACAGTTTTTTCCCAATTGATTTGATTCATATTTTTACCTTTCTCTTTCAGACGATCTTTAAATCTTGATGCAGGCCATCAATGCGATATTGACTGGTCGAGTTTCGCTGCCACCATAGCTGCCGGTCTGACCTGGGTTGTCGACAGAAACAGTAGATGGGTTGTTCCCCCTATCCGTGTCTGCCGAAGTAGTCACACCAATACTGTGGCTATGCTCTCTGATTTCGTCGTTCTGCCACGACCCCAATGCACGGCCGGCATCCACACCACGCCCGTCATCCCATACACGCAGGAATACCCCACGTAGATCGGGCAACTTGAACGTCGTGCGACCGTCACCGGCTCCATAACTGGTACCGATTGCAGCAAACAGCCCGCTAAAATTGGTACGCGACACATCTGCGCCATTGGCTTTCAGCCAGCCAAAGGGCGGAGTCCCATGTGCGAAAAAGGCAATAGAACCGGCAGGCAGACCAACATTCAGAATAGTTTGGTCGACTTTGGCAATTAAGCCCGGCGTATCCCAGCCGATAGAGATTTCGTGATTTCTGCCGCCCAATCCGACAGAGCCGCCACGTCGAACGGTGTCTGATAAAGCCTTGGAAAGGGCAAAGGATGACGGGATGGTTGCCGCGCCGGTATCGTTTGGGTTTTGGGATAAACTGCGGTTTGATAAGACAATCGCACCGTCGTATAACAGGCTCCCATTGTTGGCAAGGCGCAATTCTTTACCTGATTTCTTGTTGAACAGGTAACCACCATCGGCATTTGCGCCTAAGTTAAGTACATTTCCGCCGTCCAATAAGGCTTTGGTATCAGATACAGACAATCCCTTGGCAGCGTTGAATTCAGCAAGGAACGTTTTCATACCATTGACGTTTTGATTACCTGTCGTTTTGACATTACCGCCGTCAGCCTGATTATTTGCCTCTTGGATTTTGCCAACTTCGTCACCGATCAGTTTTTCAATGGCTCGACGGACTTGGTTCTGATTGTTTTTCTCAGGCGACAATTTCGCCGCTTCCAAAATGCCTATTAATTCCGCCTGAACTTGGTTTAACCACCATGCAGGAAGAACTGTTCCCAGTTCGCTGGTGCCGTTGCCGTCACGAAACAGCTTGTCCGATGTCTCAATTGGATACATCGCTACCTCTCATAAGTGAAATGCACATCTGTATGTGCAGGTTTTAAATCTTGGATAACACGTTCGATAAACGCGTCACCGTAGCCACTCAACCGTTCGCCAGCCGTTGAAACCCCCGCACGAAATTGATAAATGTGGTTGTTGCCGTTTTTAATATTCACGCGCCACACATAAATCACATCTTCGTGGCCGAGCCGGTCGCCAACTCTGTTTACCCCTGCACGGAAGGGCTGTGGTTCGGTAATCTGTATCTGATAGCCCGCAGCAGCTGCGAGTTGGACGAAATAAGGTATTGACAGCCCGCCTGTCTCATTAAGCTTTGCGAGCACGGCAAGTATTCGCTCTTGCCGTGTTTTGCCGTCTGGAATTAGCCCCAAGACACGCTCCCAGTCCAGTAACATATCGCCCGATGTCGCTGGGTTGATTGCATTGGTAACCGTCAAGCCGTGTTCCTGAACCTCCTCCAAGGCTTTACCGTCAATCTGCGCCTGCGCGCGGATACGCGGCGCGGTGCGGGCGTATGACACGGGAGGCAATAGCCCTAATAAGGTCTCTCTATATCCCATGTCACACCATCTTTGTGATAACTAAATTGCCGAGCTTGTACCATTCGACCTTGTTTGATGTGTCTGCTGCCAAATTCGCAGCCGGAGAGACCAGTTTTCGGTCAATCACGCCATCGGTATTGCTGATTGCTGCCTCAATCTTCGACACAATCACGCTGTCGCCCGGTATCAAACTGTCGAAATACTCTGTCAGAGCGACTTTGATTCGCTCTTTAACTGATTCCAATGCTACGCCATCAACCTTGACCTGCATTTCCACAGTCAATGCTGTGATATCAGGCTTGAGTACGGCCACATTCTTAGCCGTGACTGGGCGCACATCGTCGATGTAGTCCTGTACCTTCTTAATGGTTTCATCGGACGGCAGACCGTTTTCAGATGTAATGACCACGTCTACCGTACCCAAACCTCGGCGCAATGGATGCACATAAGCGGCGGTCACTCCATCAACACTCAATGCCCAGTTGCGGTAATCGTATTTATTGCCACCGGCAGGCGGTCTGCGCAGGATTTCAAGCAATCTTGCCAACAGAGATGCGTCACTTTCGCCGTCTGTCCCTCCCTCGGCTGACACGGTACAGTCGGATGACACGCCAATCGGCGCGGCCATCATTTCGGCAGAGGTTTCGTTCGTATTCGCCGCTGCACCAGATTCCAAGGCCATGATTCTGACCCTGCCCACACCGTTCGCACTGATTTCGCCCGCGAATCTGACTTGATAGAGCCTGCTTCCTGCTCTGATTTGCAGGCCTGCAGCGATTTGGCTGCCTGCAATACCCGTCAGTTTTGCTTCGCCCGTCGCGGTTGTCGGGTTTCGACGATAAATACCGCGCATGGCGGCGTGTCGTTCCAAATAATCGCTGTCCGCCGTATCTGGAAATATTTGACGGGCTATCCAATGTTGATGTGCGTATTGCCCCATCGCGCAGCTTGCAAGACGGCTGGCGTGGACAAAGTGGTCACTGTCCTCGCTGACATCTGCCGACGGCCAAATACTCTTGGTATCGCGCAGAATCGTGTCGCGTATCTGTTCGAATGTCGGGGTTTTAAACACTTGATAATTGCCTTTTAAATCGGTTTTAAATCAGAGGGACTTTATGGCTGTAATCGAACGCGCCTGTTGCAGTCTCTACACGGATGCTCAGTATCAGGCTGCCGTTTCGCGGCTGCCCTGCTTTGACGGTAATGTTGTCTGCTCTGCCGCTATCCACAATGGGCTGTAACGCCTCTGATGCGTACTGCTCTGCCAACAGACTGACCCGTTCCAAGTCTTTCTCACGTTGCAACAGATACAACAATGAGCCGACCGTTTTATCCGCCCACCAGCTGCCCAACGGCGTCAGTAGGCGGATATAAACTGCGTTTTGCAGGTTATCGGTCATGCGGCCTGTATAGTCGCCGCTGTTTGGGTCTAGTTGTTTGTCCATGCTGTCATTTTCTCGTTTTTGACTGCATTTAAAGAGCATAAGTGTTTCAAACCCTTAAACAAAAAGGTCGTCTGAAAATGTTTCAGACGACCTTTTGAATGCCGTAAAGATTTAAAGCGGTTCGGATGTCGTGCCGTTGCTGTCGCCACGGTGTTTGTGGTCTGAGCCGATGTTTTTGCCGTTATTGGTAACCTTACCTGTGCTCTCAAAGTCTCCCTTAAGGTCGATATTTCCTTTAAACCGTGCTCCGCTGCCGCCTTCGACCGCCATCCCGCCGTTGCCGTTGAACTGCCCCTGCGCCGTCAAGATCGCGCTTGTCTCCAGCTTAGGCGTTTTAAAATCAGCCGCCGCCGATGCGTTGACCTCGTAGCGTTGACAGTTGACCCTAAACACATCACAGTCAGCCTCAATGATTTTCCCGCGCTTAATCACGATTTTCGCACCGTCCTGACTGAAAATCGCCGTTTCGCCCGGATTCAGATTCTTAATCCGGAAACTGCCGTGCTGTGTGGCCACAATCACACCGTGGGTCGTATCGCCGCCCAACGGAATGACCACTGCTTCCGAACCTTCAGGCGGGTTACTGGCAAAACCAAACTCCTGCAAATGCTCCAACTCCTGCAGCACTTCGTCAGCCAATCCGTTAAGCTGTACACGCTGGATAGGCTCGGACGACACCACCAGTGTGATTTTCCCGCGAAACGCCGCGCGCATAGTATCGCCGATTTGCTGCACCACCTGCGCCGTCTTTCTTGCCATTTTTACCAAACTCATTGAAATACCGCCGTTTCTGTTGCCTGTTTTCCTGTTTTACCGTTTCTTGCGCCTGTTTTCGGGGCTTGTTTCTGTTTGTCGGTAACGCCTTTTTTCTTGCCTGAACGCTTGCGCGCCGATTCGGATTTCGTAGCATAAGCATCAGGCACCCATACACCATCCTCCTTGAGTCGCAATTCCGTTGCCGTCCCGTCCATACGGTTGAGCATAAACCGCCGCCCCATCAGATAAAAGACAGCATCGATACCGTGTTCTTCATCAATGACGTGGACACGCTGCCCCGGCTGCCAGAGTGTGCCGTCCTCGGTCGTATGCCCGCCGACCGTTATCGTCAAGGTAAACCCTTCAAGCCGCCAGTCGGCAAGCTGCTTTTTAGCCTGCCGTTTAAGAGCTTCAAGGTTTTCGGCGTCAGATACCACCACCGTCTTTGGTCTGTGCAACGTCATGGTCGGATCTTTGTACTGCCATTTCAGGTCATGTTTCGCGCTATCGCCCTTCTTGGCATGGGATTGCCCTAAAAAAGTAACCTCGGAAAACCTGTTCTCAATACTGCGCTCAATACTGACACGTTCGGTATTTCGGCGTTTATCGTTCCTGCTCCAACAAAGTGTAGCTACAGGCGGGCTGGCATAATCTGCCCCGCCGACAACTAAAGTACCGTCCGGTTCCATCCAAGGATGCAATCCCACAGAGTTGGCAATATGGGTCAAAGCCTGCCAAACCGTCTCGCCCGGCTCGATGTCTATTTTGTCTAAGGTCGGGTTTTTCTCAGCTTTCAGCACTACTTTTTTTATTTGTGACCATGGCGCGACCAGCTTTTGAGCAGCGGCCAATACCGTCATGCCTTTAACATTCAACTGAGGGGCGGCGCAGTCAACCAACAATCCCGCGAAGTCACGCCCGGACAAGCGCAGACTGCGGCGGCCTTTTTCTTTATCGTGCATTTGCGTGTCGATAATGCCAGTTAAGACAGTTTGCCCGTTTATCACAACCGAGCAGGCCTCGCCTGACAAATCGGGAATTTCAGATTCCCCGTAAGGCAATCCGACCATGAATTCAAAGCCGTCGGCAGGAATAAGGAAGTCACCGTCGATGTCGTAACTTTCCCAATGCCGGTGTTCCTTCCCGGCAACTCGGACGGTTATTTCGTAGTTATAAGAACTATTTTGCATACAAATTAACCAAAGTATCACGTTTCACAAAGGCAGGATGAACGATATGCGGGTTAAGCCGTATCAGCTCATCAGCCCTATTTAAGTCGCCGTAAAATTCATGGGCGATTTGGTGCATCGTTCCATTTATGGGCGCAGGACGCACCAAGAGCGGAGGTTTTTGATTGATTGCCGCGGCAATCATGGCATTCAGACGACCGGCAGTTTCTCGCACCGCCTCGATAACCGTGTAACCGGCATCCTCCATACCTGCTCCGTCTGCCTGTCGCAGAACCGTCAAAGTCGTCTGAAAACGCAAACGCATATCACGGTTGATGTGCATTAATTCGGGCGCAGTCATCGTCTCGCCGTCAGCATCGACCAAATCCGCCACAACAGCAGTCAAAGCCGCATCTGACATCAGTCTAACCATCAAACCTACCGTCTCAACTTGCCGCTTTACGCTGTCTTTCAGACGACCTTTGCCCAAATCAGCCACTAAGGTTGCCACCGTATCAGCCCGAGCCGCCGCCGCGTCATAACATTGCCGCGCACCGGCACCGCCTTTGTCCTGCCTGTCCAAATAAGCAGCCTGCCGCAGCCCCTCCGTAGTCATTGAGGATACATCTGCAATGAGGCGCGGGAACCCTGCTTTAAAAGCCTTTTGGCTATATCCGCCACGCGACGGAAAACGAATTGAATCCAAATCAAACAACGAACGAACCGCTTCAAACACTCCCGATGCAACACTCCATAAACCCGCAGCACTGCCGCGCAGAGCCTGCCCCGCCGCCACCTGGGCAGTAAGTGCGTCGATAAACCCCTCTCCTGCAGCACGGTAGGTATCAATCTGCGCAATCAACCGCTCAACGCCCATCAGGAAACTGTTTTCAAAGACGAAAATCGGCTGTGCCTCAGTTGCTTCACGAAATGTCACATCCAAACGGGCAAAATCCGAGTAATCCGCCTCATGACGGTAGCTCCAACTCGCCCCAATCATGTTTTGCATTCGTCCCCATACGGGATGTACCAAAACTCCACCGCCACGCTCTTCCAGCTTATCCAATAAGGATTTCAGACGGCCTGCATAACCTTTACCCCAAAAGACCGCGCTCAATTGCACTTCACGGCCAGTCGTCCCCATGTCTTCGAGGTCGATACCGTTTACAAAAGGCCGTGCGTGTTCGGCGAGAGCCTTGCCGTTGCGCTCGTCCATATTCTCAATTTCAAAGCCCACGCCCTTGTAGGACGCGGGTTGTAGGATGGTGTGCCACATTATTGTCCTGCTCCCCGACCGAAGATTTGTACTTGCTGTCTAGATACCTCATTCGCGATAACACGTCCGTCGATATTCAGGCTCACGTTGGTATTGATGGTCTGACTTGCCGACGCCATCGCACTTTGCACTTGTGCCAAACCTGTTGTAACTGCAGCCGTATCCTGCGCCAATGCAGCCTGATACGCCGCCGTCTGCTGCTGAATGGCTGCCTGATACGCCGCCGTCTGCGTTGAAAACAACGGAGACAACATCTTATCGGTAGGCTGCGCTGACGGAGCAGCCAAATACTGAGGGACACCACCCCGCGCCTGTTCCCGCTTCGGCGCAGGTTCAAATCGGATACCGTTGTTTTTCAGGCGATTAATCATTTCAGGAGTTGTCTTGGTACCACGCAAACCTTTTGGCAATGTGCCGTCCCCCAAAGACTCGGAATACAGCAACATGCCCAACAATCCCGCCCGTTTAACCAACGCAGGATTATTCATCAATCCGCTACCGGCAGATTTACCCCATGACAGCAACTTACCGCCTGCCGCTGTGGCACCCGCTGCCACGCCGCCTGCCGCAGCCTTACCCCATCCCAACGCTTTACTGCCTACATCTTTCAGAAAGCCGCCACCCTTACCACCACCCGCGGTTAATAACATTGCGGCAGACGCCGCTGTTGCTGCCCTCGTCAAGGCTTGCAGGGCTAGAGTGGCATTAGGGTATTCCGCTGCCAGCTTTTTAAACGAGGTTTCCATATCCACCAATGTCCCCGTCAGACTTTCCCGCAACATCGCCAGCGATTCCTGTTGCTCTTGTTGCGCCGCTGCCGACAACATTCGCGCCTCGTTGTTCTTAGCAATTTTACCGTTATCCAACGTTACGCCAGCTAACGAAGCCATATATTCACGGATTTGCGTCATATCCGTTGCCGCCAGCAAGCCTTGTTTTGCCTGCAAATCAGGCAACAGTTGCGCTAAAAGCGCGCCCTTAAGCATATTTGCCTGCTCCGCCGCCGTCTTATCGCCTGCAGCCGCGCGTGCCTGATAATCTTGGTATTGCTTATCCTTTGCCAGCATGGCATCGGCAAGGCGGGACAACACCTGCACTGCGTTTTCGCCGTTTTGCTTGCCTTGCACAACCGAGCCTATCCAATCGACACCTTTCTTCGGGTCATTCGGATTTGCCATCTTCTTCAGACGACCTATCGTGTCAGGCGACAGAGTTTTACTCAAAAGATTTTGCACATTAGTCGCCGCTTCGGCAGGGCTGCCCGATTTATTCGACGCCGATTGTAAGAGTGAGAGCAGGTAGTCCAAACCGCCGACACCATTCATCCCTGCCTGTTGCGCGGCAGGGAGCAGGTTCGGCAGCTCCCGAACCATATCCCGCACCTCGAAAGTGCCGTCTAAACCCGATTGCAAGACGTGCTCAAGCCCGAGTTGCAGGTCTTTACCGCTCATGCCGCCATCTTTCAGGGTTTTAATCAGTTTTGCCGTATCCTCGCCACTGCCTTCTGAGGCAAGTGCAAAAGCATATGCCGCCTGCGCTTCATTCTTGGTTTGTGCAAAATTCAGACCGGTGGTCATCATGCCGCTGATTAAATCCAAAGCCTTATCGTGGTTCCCGCCATTTTTCTCGACAAGTTCAAGTGCCAAATCCTTGATCTGTTGCGCACCTTCGGTTGCAATCCACGCTGCCGATTTACTGTTATCCTCAATAAATGCCTGTCTGGACACGCGGTTGATGTTCTCATCAAGCTGCTTCCTGTTGTCCATAGCAGGCTTAAGCACCGTATACGCTGCCGCGCCACCAGCCACCGCAGCTGCACCGAATCTTCCGATTTTTCCCATCTTGTCCGCAAATCCCGCGCCCTGTTTCAGTTCCGCGTTCAGCTCGCGGATTCGGTTACGCGTGGCGACCGCCGCCCGTGCCAAATCATTTTGTGATGCCTTGCCGCTGCGCGCCAAACGGTTAAACGCAGCCTGTGTCAGCATGATTTCACGTTGAATCTGTTTTTCTGAGCGGATGCCGGTCAACGCATAAGTGTGGCTTTGCCGTTCAAGTTGCGCCCGCGATTTCGCGGTGCGATCTAATTGTCGTTGAGTATCAGCCAGTAGCCGTCTCGCTCCGTCATCTCGGGCGGTTAACACCAACGACAGGTTCATATTCCCGTTTGCCATAAAAAAGCAGCCTTTAAACGTATTAACTCAAGGTCAATTATCGTTTAAAGGCTGTTTAAGGGAGGGCGGTATGGGCTTCAACCCCGTTTTCGTGCTTTATTTGTTTGTTGCGTTATAATACCAGAATGATAACCATTTTATTTAAAAGGGATATTTTATGAATATGAAAAAATTGATTGCCGCAATTTGTGTTTCAATTGTTTTATCAGCCTGCAACCAACAATCAAAAACGGCACAAGCCGAAGAACCTGTCCAAAGTATTCAGGCTGCTGATTGTACCGCCCCAATGGACATCACAGTTGAACAATATCTCATCAATTTGGAGCAAGCATTTAAAGCTCAGAACGTCTCAACAAAAATCCATAATAAAAATATTGTCAAGACCGATTGCGGTTATGACCTTACTTTGGTAATGGATTTTGGAGCGATTGCGCTCAAATTGGACGAGCAGCAAAAAATTAGAGCTATATCAGTAGGTTACATTTTAAAAACCGACGGAGAAGGACAAAATCTAGTCAATAATGCCATAAATGGATTACACAGTATTCAGGCAGTCCTTTCTTTATCTACCACAGACAAATTGGGCGAATCAGAAACAGGAAAACAACTTTTTACAGCTTTAACCGACGTTGTCAAAGAATCCAATCAGACAGGAGCAACCGAGCAAAAAGATGTCCCAGCCGATGGCATTTTATACAGCGTTGTTTTTGAAAAAGAAACAAACACCATTGCAATAATCGGTAGAAAACAACCCTAACCGTCAAATAAAAAGGTCGTCTGAAACTCAACCGCCGCTGCCCGTACAGGCAGAAGCTCGTTTCAGACGACCTTTTACTTGCTTTCCGGCTTTTTAAGCCGCCTAGACACAATCACTCCCTCTTCCTTCGGGGTTTTGATACCTAAACTCGACAGGATGTCCTCAAACCATGCCGCCAGCTCGGCGTGACACATTTGACGCACCGCGTCCGCGCCTATACCCGCCTTTGCCATCAGGATGACCGCCTGACGGTAGCTTTTGTGTGCCGTCAGGTAGCTGCGTTTTACTGCTCCGCCGCCGACGGCGCGTCGGGGCTCGCCGTAGCGGCGGACGGTTTTAGGCGCAAGTCCTCCTGTGCCGCCATCACAATATGATAGTCTTGACTGGACAGATTATCCATCAGCCACTGCGCCGTCATGATGTCGGACGGAATATTGTCGGCGACAATCTGCTGCGACCAATAGGTCAACGTCTCGATGACGTCGCGTTGCAGCAGTTCGGCTTTTGTGGCGTCACCGGGCAGTTCAGGCAAATCGTCGATCAGGGAAAACGCCGCCAGCTCGCCACCGACACTTAAGGGCTTGAGGCGGATTTCGGCAACAGTTTTATCCTGATAGGTCAGTCCGTGGGTCAGTTTGACGGTAATCACGCATTACTCCTTAATTTTGTGCAGCGCAACCATCTCAATGTCGATACGGGCTTCGTTGTCGACTTCGTATTGTTCGCTGGTATCAACGGTAAAACAGTCCAAATAAGACGTGCGTCTGCCTTCGTCGTTGATGGGGTAAATCGTAATTTTGGCTTTAGTGATGTTATCCCAGTCAATTTCGGTACCGTCAATCGGAATGGCAGCAGTCAGACTGAGCTTGTGTTCGGTTACGCCGTCGGCGTATCCCAAAACACGACCTTGCCGGTTCATGGTCTTAACGGGCTTGCGTCCAGTGGTAGTCTGCGGTTTGATGCTGATGATTTCGACGTCGCGGCCATTGACCTCCATAATTACCGCGCCTGCGTAGGTAGCGTCGCTCATGTTTTATCCTTTCAATTTTTCAGACGACCTTAAAGGCCGTCTGAACAGTTTATAAAATCAAATCTACGCGGGCGGCAAAGACATGCAGACCGTTGACGACATCCGATGGGATGACCGCGTTCAAGCGGCTGGCGTCTTGTTGGCTGCGCTCGATTAAGAGTTTGCCTTTGTTCGCTTCAACGTTTTCGATGATTTCCGCTTGCTCCAGCTTAATCAATACGTCAAGAATCTCGCTCTTGACTTTGAGAGGTGTGCGGTTGGACAGCTTGTCACGAGGGAAACGCAGCGCGATACGCTCTTTGATTGAGCGGCGGACATAGTCCAGCGTGCGAATCGTCGTGATATCCAAGAGGGCGGGATCGTCGGCATTTGCAGGATTTTTGGTGTACGTTGACACGGCGCGCATGATTTGAACTTTGTTATTCACGATTACCAACGGTGTCAAACCGTTGTATAACGCATTGTTGCACTCGGCAAACAGCGGCCATTGCGCGTCTGGTGTTACGTTCAGACCTTTGATTTCCAAAGTATTCAGGGGGCGGGCAGGGTCTTCCTCGAAGGCAAGCACCGCCGCGTAGCCCGCAGCAATCATGCCGTTCGGCTCTGCAGCACCTTTGTACCAAGCACAGGTAATGCGGCCGTCGTTGAGTTTGGCGGTGTATGCCGTACCCGTCGCAATCGTGCCGCGCCAGCCCAATACGCCGATGCAGCCACGTTGTTCGATGGCATTTGAGACCTGTTCGATATGGGTGCTTAAGGCTTTGGCATTGGCGTCATCGGAAAAAGCTGAACAAATGATGTGGTAATGTTTACCTGCCACTTTAGTCAACGCAGGGGCAATGTCGGCATTTTTTGCACCTTTGGCAAACGCACTGACTTGATAGGTAAGGCCGGTATTGCCTGTGTCGCAGTTTAAACCCAGCTCATTGCCTACTTCGCCTTTGTACTTCACGGTCAGCGTCAACTTGCCGTTTGATGCGGGCGTGGTCAGCACTGGCACAACGGGCAGGTCGGATGCTTCGATGGCGGCACGCAGGCGTGTAGCCACATCAACAGCCGTCTCGCCCTTGGCAGCGGAAACGCTAACATCACGCCCACCGACGGAAACAGTTACCGCTCCCGGCCCTGTTGCCGTACCGCTGATGACGATGCTGCCTTCAGCCGCCACACCCGCGCTGTTATCTGCCAAAGCGATAACTGTCAAATCAAGATACTGATTATTTCGGAAGGCCTGACGGACCATCAAATGAGCAAGAGAGCCTTTGCCGAATAAATCAGCCGCTTGCGCGTCGCTAAAAAGCTGAATCGGCTCCAGCTCGGGCTGTGTCCCACCTGTTTTCGGCGCAAGCATCAAAACCTTTTGCGGGTTTTGCGGCAAACCCTGAACCGCATTTCGCGTATTAAATTCGATATACTGCCCCGGTACGCGAATACTGCCCGGAATAGTGTCAAAACTGATAGCATCAGCCATTATTTAGCTCCTTTCGCTTTATCCGCTTCCGATTCATCGGCGACCTCTACCAAATCGCCATCCATGAGCAGGCGGCGGTAATACAAGTTGTCGCCATCAATTTCGACCGGCTCTTGCTCGATGTACTCATGGGGATGGTTGGACAACGGGACGCGCAGACCGCCCGCAGCAACTACTTTAATCATTGCCATTTTGTTTATCCTTTTTTTCCTTCAAATCAACATGCAACGGCACCTCTCCGCCGTTTGGGTCAAAAATTTTGCCATCCACGCCGGTAAAGTCTGGGTATGCAGCATCGGATTTGCCCGAATATCGGCTAAAGATGAAATCAGGGTGGCTTTGGTCATTCTGGCGTTCAGGGTATCGACCGTCCTCCAAAGCAAAGCTGTCAAACCGTAGAACATACTCAATCGCGAACACACTGACCGCCGAGTTTTGCACCAAAACATTATTGGCAAGGGTGCGTACTGCCTTTGGGGTCAACCCGCGTGAATCACTAAACCCTAGACTCTGCCCGTCCAATAGGCGGCGTACGGCATGGAGCAAGTCGTTACTGCCGATTTCTCGTGCATCCGTGCCGCCTTGTCTTAATGCCGCCTCGTTCCTAAGAGACCGGGTAGCGACCATCACAACAAATTCCGCACTGTCTTGATATCGTTTCTTCCCAGTTGCTTTCGGCTCGATACGGCTGCCGCCATAGGTTACCCATACAGCAGGAAGCACCATTACCTGCGTTGCCAAGTCTTCCAGTTCGCCGCTGTAGCTTTTGACAGAACGAACCATTCGACCCAAGCCATTTTTAAGACGGCTTACAATTGCTTGCTCAATCTTTGTTATCACGGGCGAATATCCTGTTTTTACCGTTAACGAATATCACAGTATTCTCGGCTTTGACTTCCTCACCGGCATCGTCGATACCCAATTGAATATCTCCGCTGGCGAGTGCCTTTAAAAGTTCCAATACGTCGATTTTGTAGCGGTTTCGTATTTCTTCTGTGATTAACACCCCCTGAGCCGCCGTCAAACGGTAACGGGCGATATCACAACATAGGCGCACCAGTAACGGAGGGACTTTCCCAAATGGTCGCTTAAACCGTCCGAGATAGGCGTCGATTTCGGCAGTAGCATCATCCAATGCGGTTTTTGCGACAGCCTTGTCAATAACACCTTCCTGATTGCGGTCGGTAAGCTGTAAAACCTCCAGCTCTCCAAAACGCGCAATCATGTCCGCCACTGCGGCATAAGCCATTACTCGTCCACCTTCCGTTGTAATGCAGGCTCGGCACAGATTGCAGCCCATGCCTTCTCACCAACCTCGGCGCGTTTGACTTCACGCCATTCGCCATTAAACAAAATGCCGGCGCGCCAAAATTCTTTGCCATCGACACCTGTGCTGACCAACATGACGTCGCGGCTTTCTGCCAAAGCATCGGCTGCGCGCTTGGTGTGTTCAGCTTTCAATTCGGCAAGTTCATGGGAAATTGCCTGTTTTTCTTCATCGGCTTTTGCCAACTCAGCGGTCAGGGCTTCGATTTTCGCTAGAGCTTCTTCATGCGCTGCCTTCAAGGCATTGAGTTCTGCTTGGATTTTTTCAGCGTCAGCGCCGACACCTGCTTCGCCGATTTGCTCCAAATCTTCAGTGTTGTTTGCTTTTGCCATATTTACTCCTTGTTTCAGGCGGTCTTTAAACAGGTTTTAAAGACCTCCTGAAAGCGGTTTGGGATTTACAGATGCACGCAAACGTGCAGTTTCAGACGACCTTTGAAGGTATTGGTCGTGCCGTTGATTTTGTCGGCTTCCAACAATTCACGGGCTTTGTCTTGCAGTTCGGGCGGGACGACCAACAGGCTTGGCTTAATGTTCAAGACATAACCGCCATCAGCTTTGGTTTTTTGCATTTGCACGATGATTTTGGCAAGGTTTTCGCGGGTCAACGCGGTTTTTTCTGCCATGTGCATCAGCTGCCACAAACCGAAACCGGCATTACAACGGCGGCGCGAGCCATACAGATATTCGTCTTCCATGAACACGCGGTCGGATTTGGACGGATCGAATTTGGTTTCGAACTCTGTTTCGGTGCGGTTTTGGAAAATCAAAGGTTTCAGGGTTTTGGTGTCGTCAACGACGTAAAATGTAGGTGCGTCGTTGTCTGTACCGGTAGTCAGGTTGGAATAAGGCGTGTTTTGACCTGTGCCATCGTGGTTTTCGAAAACTGGATGGTCAACGTCGAAGAAGTATTGGCCGTCGTAGCCAATGGTGGTTTTGCCTTTCTTGAGCAGACCCCACACCAGCGTATCAGGCAAAGCGGCAGCGGATTCGCCCATTGCAGCCATCATCGGGCGGTACATCCCTACTTGGTCGTCTTCGATGTCAGTGCGAGCCACGCCGACAGTCGCTTCGAATTTTTTGTTTTCCAAACTCATTGCCTGATTGCTCATTTTTTTGATCTGACGTGAGCCGACCCACTCGCGCATTTGCGGGAATTTGCCCAGCCACGCATAAGTATTCGTCGATGTTGTTGACGGAATAGTCATAGCGATAGCAGGGTAGTCAGGCTTAACCGAATCTAAGCCGGACTGAAACTCTTTGCGGAATGCTGCCGTCAGGGCGGCTAAAATTGCTGCCTTATCCATTACTTACCTTCACTTTCTTTCACTTTTTTAAATTCCTCTGTGGTCATACCCAGCATTTTTGCGGCATGCTCTTCCTCTGCAGTCAGTGCAGCAACACGTTCTTCCGGCGAATTGCCGCCTGTTTGTGTGCCGGATAAAGCTGCGACAGGTTGGGCGTTTTCAATAAAGCCGGTCAAAAATGCCAAGCCGCCCGGCTGTTTCAATACGCCTTCTGCCCACTCCTTCTGAGCAGGCAACAATTTGCCTGCAGTCAGCGCGGCGGTAATCAATTCGCTGCCTTTGTCTGCTTCATGCTTGGCAGTCAGCGCGGCGACTTGGTTTTGCAGCTCTTGAACTACCGAGATAGGCGCGTATTTAGTCAAATCAGGCTTGGCGGTTTGCGCCGTCAATGCCGCGATGCGGTTGTCTTTCTCCGCCAACTGTGCAAACACATCAGCAGACAAAGCCACTTCTTTAGGTTTGGCAGCCAGCAGGGCGGACAAAGCCGCTTTCAGTTCTTCTTCGCCTGCTTCAGACAGGCCGAACAGTTGTTGTAACAACTCTTTCATAGGGTTTTGCTCCGTTTCCGGTTTTAAAATTTGCGCCGACGCTGCCGCCAGCACCTCGTCCATGCCGTCCAACGCGGGGAAATTTGTCAGCGCGGCGTGAAAAATTTTGGTTACATATCCCTTTGTGTCATAGGAAAACACAGCAGAGATGTAGCGATACTCTTTTGCGGCAATTGCCGCAGCCGCCTTATCCGTCCACTCCACTTCGGCAAACATGCCTTTAGGCGTGAACTCCAGCCAACGCATCCAACCGGCGGCAGGTGCAGGTTGTCCGTTTTTCTCTTTGTAGAGCGTCTGGTGTTCATAATCGACAACCAACTGATTGCGCGAGCTGTTGGCCAACAACGCGACATCATGACCGTTCTCTTCAGTCAGATACCACGCAGGGACATCAGTCGGACGACCATCTACTGCGCGAAATTCGCCATATGGCAGCAGTTGGATTCGCCCGTCTTTTGGCTGCACCTCGAAACTGCACACGGCAAGTAGGGTTTTTTGTGCATTTTTGGACATGTGTACCTCTCTCAATACTGTCATTTTGCCTATTTGAAAAAACAACAAAGAGTAGGCGTGCTTCAAACCCTCCCGCCATTTTTTTAAAACTTGTCCGCGCGATACACAATTAATCGTTTTCAGGGGCTTTTTAGAAGCGTCTAGGATTGATTTTTATATCTTGGGTAGGGGTTTGTATTACCCGCATAAAAAAACGCGCTAAAAAGCGCGTTTTTGAAGCAGTTTAAAATCTACGGTATCAGGTTCGAAAAATATTCCTGCACATCATCCATCAGAGACTGTTCATCTTCATTTGTCAGGACTAAGAACTCACGTTGCGGGATGGTAACTTTCCTATTTCGCCCAGCCTGCCCACCGAAGTTATGAATAGCGGCATAGATGATATTGGTTCCGACAAGGGCGGTGTCGTTATCGTACATAGTCGAAAAGCTGTCTTTCAGACGCCCGGTATCAGTCAAAGGTTTACCTGCTCGGTATTTCAACCCCAACCATTTCGGACGGCCTCCCTCCTTAAAATTGAGTTTGACTGCCGTGTGCATGGTTTCGGACAGCCTACGCATTAACATAGATCGGTTTTCGACACCGTCCTCCAGCCTCTTAAGCTGGTTTTGCACTTCCGAAATATTGTCTATTCTGACTTCAATCATGGTATTATTCCGTACAGACGTTGGAAAAGCGGTGATAACCTCGATACCGCAGCCTGCCCGTTAGGGCGTCCGAGAGCGTGTGCAAGTGATTTCGAGCCTTGCCCAACGTCTATTTCAATACTTCTTTCTTCGCCATAAATTTGGCAATCTCTTTGTCGTTACTGATCCGATACGACTGTAGATAAATCTCATCCACCTCCTTAATATATTTTAAAACTGCCCACAATGTCGAGCCTTTATGGCGAGCTGTGAAAATCAATTCACGATTGTCGCGGATGACATGTTCAGGGTTTTGCAGCATATCCGGCAAAAAAGCATAGTAGGAGTCATCGAAATTCTGCCCCTCACGGCTGTCTACCTGTTTAACCAACGTATCATCAGACAGCCACACCGTCGCTCGAGTCATACCTGCCAGTTCTTGCGTTTCTTTGCTCAATACACCCGCAGCAAATTTAAGCTGTCTTGATAGCGCGTTTCGGATTTTGATTTTCTGCTCTTTATCGGGCTTGCCATCAATATTCAAACGTTGCTTGACTTCATAAAACTCTTTTTCAAGCTGTTTAAAGCTGGTTTTAAAATCCGCGCCACCCATTTCCGCTTTGGCAAATTGATGCGCCAACGCACGGTCGTACTTGTCTAAATCGGGGCGGTAGTTCATTCGCCCGGCGTTGTAATCGAATCCTCGGTCGGTCGTGTACAGACTGCCATCCGGTGCTTTATAGGCAAGGGTCAGATAAGTATCGCCTTTCTTATTGTAGATTTTATGGGTCTCAACAAGATTGTCCGACGTGCTTTGCCCGATAATCCGCCCCTGCCGTTCGACATCGCGCGCTGATAAAGCAATGACCGAGCAACGACAGTTATATCCGTTTGGCGGGTAGAAGGTCGTCCAAAAAGCATCATCATATCTGTATACCAAACCATCCATTGCCGCGTGAGTTGGACGTGTGCGGCTGTCACCCACGGCGTCATACATCCAATAAGGTCGTGCATCAATATTTGCCATATATCCTTGATATTGACCGGCGTTGTAGGCAGTTTGCATGTTGGTACGGTAAATCGTCTCCAACCTTCGCGGCGAACCGAATACCTCGCCGGTGGCTGGGTCGATGATATCCTTACCGTTATGCCCGTTCGGATGCAGCCAGCCCTTGTTACTGAGCAGATTCAAGATACCTTTTCGCCAATCGTCAAACGACTGCCCACTTTTTGCCGATTCAACCATCGAAGTTTTGATGTCGTTGAGCATATCCAAATCGGTCATGCGGGCAATCGTATAGACTTTGGCAATTTCGGAGGCTGTCAGATTGCGGTAACTCTCCGCCGTAACCTTTTTACTTTCCAACCACTCGATTGCCTTTTTCGGCGGCAGACTTAAGGCAAATCCCAAATCAGGCGCGGGCATGGTCTTGTCCCAAGATATCGCTGATAAACAAGGCCTGCTGCATATAAGTACGCAGTTTCGCGTTGTCCAAATTCGGATAAAGCGCATTCAGTGCGGCATCTGCCTCCTCGTAGCTGTTGCAAGCATTAAGTGCGGCAACCGCCTGACGCACCATCGGGTTGAGCTGAGAATTGAAATCGGGTTCAACCAGCGCGTCATCCAACGCGCCGTCCAATATTTCCTGATGCCTGCCCGTAGCCTTAGATGGTACGGCGTGGGCGGATAAAGCCGCCAATGCAGTTCTGTTTACCGGATTATCCGGTACCTGCCGCACCAACACAGCCTCACCCTCCTGCACATCTGGAATTACCAGTTTGTCGCGCACCCAGCTTTCGGGGATTTGTACGCCGACATCCACCAGTTTCGGGATAGCGTCGGCGAAGACTGCGATGTCTTCCGGCTCGCGCGTGTCAAATTCAAATTTCGGCACGCGGTTTGGGTCGGCATTGGGATAGTTGATTTGCAGGAACGGCCCGATGATTTGGCTTGTGATGGTTTGCGCCACCTGTTTTGCGTCCGATACCAGCAAATCGCGGCGTACCTCGTTGTGGATATTGCCCAGCGCGTTGGTGCTGGATTTTCCGTCCGCGCCGCTGGTCAGCGTTTGCCCCAAAATCAGCCGTGCCGCCGATTTTTCGCACCAGTCGGCCATCTGCAAAAACGGATTACTGGTTGCCGTCGTACCGCTTGCCGCGTTGTGAAGCTCGATTTCCATACCTTCGGGCATGATGCCCGCCGCGTTGTGGCCGATTTCCGCCACCGCCCGAAGCAGGGTGTTTTTTTCCTCTTTGGTTGCGCCCGCGCCGTATTTGCCGATACGGATGGGCATGCCGTACAGCTCCAAAAACTCGGCAAAATCGTGGACGGCGTAGTGTTTGAACATATACAGCCAGGCAAGCGTGCGAAAAAGCCCGTTGCGCGCCTGCTGGACGCTGCGCGATTTTTGGGTATGAACGACCCAGCCCAGCGGCCACAACGCTTCGCCTTCCGGATTTTCGCGGGTACGCAGCAGCAGCCCGTCGTCTTTGTCCCATTTGAACCAGCTTTGCGGGCGGTGGATAAAGTTTCGGGGTAGATAAAGGCCGTCTGAAAATACCCACTCGACCTCCAACGCAGAAAATCCGTGCCCGACAGCGTCCATCAAATCCATAATCAGGTCTTCGAGGGTAGGCAGGCTGTCCATCATTTCGTAGGCTTGGTCGGACAGCTTTTCTTCTTCGGGCGTCGCATTTCGCGGCGGGGCGACGCGCCAGTTGAGCGTCAGCAGCGCGCGTTTGCGCGTACCCATATTTGCCGCGATGTCGCTGTCCCGCTCCTCAATGTCCGCGAAAAGCTCGTGTTGGGCGCGGATGTCACCGCTTTCCGCATCCTCGAAGAGGGTGCGCATCTTTTGCGGCGTAATAAAATTGGACGGATGCTCGGCAATAACTCGACCGGTCGCCGTAATTTGAGCCACGTCCGTCTGCAATGCAGCCTCGGGCTTTTGGATTTTAGTTTTATTGTCCTTTTTTGCCATTATCGGCTCCATTTACTTTTTATCTCGTCATCAAAATCGTTATCGGTAGGGCTTTGCCATTCTATCGGCACACAATTCGCCACCGCCCCCGACCAGAGCATATGCACGGCATCAGGACCATCATCATGATCAGCCTTTGGAAAATGGCGGAACTGCTGTATCAGCGTCTGTTGGCTCTCATTCAACAGAATCAAACCGTTTGCCATGTGCGGCTGTAAAGTCTCAATCCGCAAGAGTTTGTCCGATACCGGCTTGACCGCCCGCGCCGGGACAGGTATTCCACGCGCCGCGCTGCGCTTGACCAGCTCGTCTTTCAAAAACTCCTGAAACTGAACCGTCTCGACAAACCACAGTTTGCAACGATATTGACGGTGCAATCGAATAACGTCCTCAATAATCAAATCAGGGAGACGTTTTTTAATCTGAGCCTCCACGACATACAGTTTGCCGGTTTCACGTTGATAACCGCCAATGATAATCGCGGACGGGTCACGGCTCGCCCCAGCCTTTCCGAGTGACGGGTCAAGCGCACCGAAATACACCAAATCGGACGGCAGGTCTGTCCAGAATTTCATGGATTTCGCAAACGGCGCATCTTCTCCGCTGACCGGGTCGTTTTGATACTCGCTGTCAAATGTCGCATGACCGTCACGGGCGCGGATTTTCATCAACGCCAACACGCCGCGAGCTGCCCAAGAAGTGACCGCGCCGCGCTCCATCTCGTCTTTGTTCGCCTGATAAAACGCCTCGGCCACCATCTCGCCGTCGTTTCGGAAAAGTTCCTCCCATCTGTCCCACAAGTCCATGCGGTCGGGCCAGCGTTTCATCGCCTTAAACTTAATACCGTGCCAAAACGGGTTATTCAGGGTTCGGTTCAACACACTGTCGTAATGCAAAATCGTGCCGATATAAATCACATCGTATTTCTGGCCGACCCCGCCCAGAGGCAATACAGTCTTAGTCAGCCACGCATTGAGTTTGTCGCGTTGTTCGGGATTTCGGACTTGCTCGTCATTCTCGATATCGTCCAAAACAGTTAGATCAGGACGGTAAGGGCCGTGACGCAAACCGCGCAGCTTTTTACCGCTGCCGGCCACTTGGACTTTAACGTCATTAGTCGTCACAATCGTACCGGCCTGCCATACACGGCCTTGTCCGCATACTTCCGGGAAGTCGGTTTTCAGGCGCGGATTAAATTCCAATTCCGCCTTGATGGCTTCGAGCATTGGGTATGCCTGGTCGATACTGTCCATCACAATAACGGCATAATGTTTTTGACCGGTCACGATACACCACAACGTAAACAGCTGGGTAACCTGCGTCGATTTACCCTCGCCGCGCGGCGCACCCACCGCCTCATTTTCCCCTTTTGGGGAGCGGATAATCTCCGGCAGACGGCTGAATAAAAATGCATGCAGTTCGGATTTTTCAGGCGAGCGGATATAATGGGGAAAGTAGGTATTCACGAAATATTCGTAACCGCCTACCGGGTCAAACACCTTGGCACGGCGTGCAGCAATAGCCTTGGGCGACGCATCGAAGCCGTCCACTTCTGCTTCGATGACTTGGCGCAGGCTGGCGGCCAGTTCGGCAAGGGACTTGAGAAATTCTTTTGTTTTCATTTAAGAGGTAACCATGAAAGAAGAAATTTACCAAATGATTTTGAAGTACTACAAAAAAAGAAACTCTGGCATGACAGCAAGCTGGGTATTTGATGATTTTGTCAAGAAAGGAAAAACAGATATAAGTTTGGAAGAAATTGGGAAAGTTTTGGAACAATTAGTAATTGACTCAAAACTCCAGAAACAGGCAGGAGGCTTTTATATCCCTAGCTAACCAAACTTCTTCTCCACTTCCACCCCAAACGGCTCCAATACCTCCACAAAGGCAGCCAAATGTTTGGGGTGTTTTTCTTGTACAAATGCCATCAAGAACTCAATCAATTCCAAAGCCGTCGCCAGTTTTGACGTTTCCGGCATCACGCGGGCATTGGCCGATACGGTTTTGGTAAACGCATCGGCCAGGCTGGCCAACAGCTTCGCACGGTCGGATGGTGGCAAATCTTCAGTACTCGAATCCTGCAGCATCGTCATCGTACTGTTGTACTGCACCATAAAACCGGCCAACATCGCACGGCTCAAGTCCTCGATACCGCCGCCGGCCAAAGTGTAAGCGGCGCGCATCTTGTCCCAGTCGTCGCCTTTTTCCTTATCCGCACGCTTCCATGCACGCGCAGTGGCTTGCGGAATTTCGCACATCAAGGCCGCCGTTTCCAAAGTTTGCTCGCCGCTCACATAGAGCCGGCGTAACTTTTCACGGATTTCTTGCGGGTGAGCCATAATTACAGTCCCATTTTCGCTTTAATCAATTCCCAACCGACCGTAATCACACTGCCGCCGATTGCGCCGAATGTAATGGCCGTGCGTTTTGTGTCTTGGCGGATTTGTGCAATTTCCGCCTGCATTTCCTTCTGATTTTTCAGAGTTTGATCAGTCTTGTTTTCAATACGCGCCAAGGCTTCTAAAATCGGGTCGCTCATGATTTGTCCGCTTTCCTGTCTAATTTTTCATTCATTTTTTCAAGTTTGTTTTCGATGCGCTCCAAAGACGCTGCGATATTTTTGCGGTCGGCTTGGGCATCCTGCTTGGTGTGATAAGAGAGCTTGACCGCGTGCAGCTCCTCTTTAAGGTCGTCGATACGCTTATCCGCCTCTTTCAGCCGGCCTGAAATGCCGTTGACCCAAAACCAAAACGCGGCAGTCGCAATCGGCCATAGGGTTTTAAAACCAAATTCAAAGTCCATTTAAAACCCCTTTAAACCGGCACATCGCCAAATACGATACGGACGGAGTAGCCGTCAGGATTGCGACTTGCCACTTCAAATTTGCCACCCCCTGAAAAAATCAGGTAATAAGGCGACACCGCAGAATAGACAGCTGCCTCCGCGTTGCCGTCAAATTCCACACAAAAGGTCGTCTGGAAATCCTTGCTCATACGCACGGCGTACTCAATCCCTGCCTTATCCAACAACGAGGACACATGTTCGACAAACGGCTTTTGCTCTCTTGCTCTGCTCAAGCCCAACTCCAAATCGGCATGGCGGCAGGCAATCACGCGCTGCACCAACTCTTGATAGGTCATTTTGCGACCTCCGACGGACTGTCAATTTTGAGTTGACTATTGACCCAATCGCGCCACGCCTGATTTTGGTTTTCCAGTTCAGAGACATAGCCGCCAAACTCAGCGGCATGCTCAAGCAGCGTTGCCGTCTTACCGTCTTTCGGCGCATTCGGGCGCACCGGCGCGACCATCAACGCGGCGGGCGGCGTCGGCATGACCGCCTTTTCGACAACCTTAATTTCCGTAGCCGAGGGCACGGTTGTA
Organism: Neisseria lactamica; assembly: GCA_001067655.1. Classification (GTDB taxonomy): domain Bacteria; phylum Pseudomonadota; class Gammaproteobacteria; order Burkholderiales; family Neisseriaceae; genus Neisseria; species Neisseria lactamica_B. Next base: position 11,292 of record JUNU01000292.1, on the reverse strand, counting down.
GAGCCGCAGCCCGTGATGGCCAAAGCCATCAATACAACCACCGCCTGCTTTTCGACGGTCTTGAGTAAGCGCATGTGATATTTCCTTTTTGTTTTCCGTTTTCAGACGACTGACTTCCGCCTGCTTTTGTGCCAATTTCACACCGACGGCGTGCGCCTTGGCTTCAGATTGTTTTGCTTCTTCGCGGGCTTGCTCCAGCTCGCGTGCGTAGTTTTGCGCCGACAGACGCAAGGCCTGATCCTTTTCGCGCTCCATCTTGTCGATGACGGCCTGCTGCTTTGCAAACGCCGACTTGTAGCCTTGATGGTGCGACACCGCCAAACCCGTACCGACAAGCGCGATGATGGCAATCGGTTGCCAGTTATTCGCCAACAGCTTCACGAGTTTCGGATTCATTCTCGACCTCCTGACGTTTGACGCTTACTAATGAGCGTGCCACCGCATAGCCGCCCACAATACCCAAATACACCGCCCAAATTTCTGCCGACGGGTCGGGCAACATGACGAATTTGAACGTCCCTGCCGCGCAGGCGACGTTTGCCCAGAGTTTTGAATGAGAAATACCGCCTGTTGCAGGATTTCTGAAAATGTCAAAAATACGCATCTTAATAACCATCCCAACCGTCAATCATATTTCTTACTTTCTCGCCTTACGTTTACGCGCCGCGCGTTTCGCGGCTGCTACACCTGACTTACCCAAGCGCAGGCTCGGATGTTGTTTTAAAGAGCCTACCCGAATAGGGCTTGGCGTGATTTTGACTTCAGGTAACGGCGGGACGCCAAAACCGTTTTTCAACTTTGCACAATGGGCAATACATAAAGCAATCAAAGACTTTTTCATACCTTCGCCGCTCCCAACTCCATCGCAATCGCGTCCGCAATCGCGCGGCAGATGCCCCATTTGGTAGCCTTAAACAAGGCTAAATCCGCATCGTTGCTGATAAAAAACGGCTCAAACACAATGCCGCCGTTCTGGGCATAGGCAAGGCGGGAATGTTGCCCTGCGTTATCCGGCTTAAAGCCGTCTTCGCCGCGCAGTTTCCAGCCTGTAGCCTTGGCAACAGCCTTGCTCAATACCTGACACCAGCGCTTGTTTTTCGGCGTACTCAAAGCCTCAATACCCGTCGCCGTTTTTGCAACCGCAGCATTAGTGTGAAACTCAATCGCCACATCTGAGCCGCGAATCAGCTTAACCGCCTCGCGCAACGGCATATTGCCTTTGCCTGTACCGTCAGTTTTAACGGTCAAACCGTAGTCATCGCGCAAAATAGATGCCACGATATTGCGCATATCCTGCGCCAAGTCTGCCTCACGGTCGCTGCCGTTGACTGCGCCCGGGTCTGTATTGCTGTGTCCAGCGGTTAAGGTTACGGTTTTGCCCATTCATCATCTCCAAAAAGGTTGAATAACATTTGAAAACCCCATTAAACCGTCTTTAACCCATCGTCCTGAACGGTAGATGTTTCAAACCCGACAGACCAAAAAAAAGGCCGTCTGAATACAGACGGCCAAAGCCTGGTCATACATCACTGCCTAAAATAACGCCGCCTGCCGTGCCGCAGGTCTGCTCATCTCATTGATAATTGTATATCCCGTGCGCGAAGAGATACCGTATTTAGGGCATAGCTTCGTCATCGCCATAAGCCCGCTCTCCTTATCAATATCGCGCAATTTGACAAACTCCTGATAGAACCTATGGTTTCTCAACTGTATTAAAGCCTTGCCGCACCGTGGTACATACAATTCCTCGCCACCATATACCCGCAACAGCTCATGCGTTTTCACTTCGCCGATGGCTTCGACTAAAATTGCCAAACGCTCGGTGTCCACCTTACCCTTGCCAAATTTAAACCGCGCCCCGCCAATCGCCTTGACCAGCTGTTCCGTCGCTGCCAGTCCGATGACATCCACAATGTCCAACACGGTATCCGGCAATAAATGTTCAACTTTTTCGAACTCCATCATCCCCACTCGCTTTTTCCGTTTTCCTGTTTTCCGCAATCTGCAACGCAGCAACCAATTTATGTAGCTGCGTATCGTCTAAATATTCGACCTTATCCTTACCAAACATCCGCCGCGCCATCGCATGAGCGTAGTTCCAATGTTTGCCGCCGACGGTCAGCAGGGCTTCGACTTTGTCCAACATTGCTGCCGATGATGTCCGACGCAGATGCGGCTTGCCATGCGGATTACCTTTTGCTTTAGGCTTGAAACCGTGCGACCGCATATCAGCGACAACAGATTCAAGTTCAGAAACATCCATATCCGCACACGACCGCTTGCCCGTCACCCGCTCCAACACCGCGCGATAGGTACCATCGTCCAAGCCCAGCTCCTTTTGAGCAATCTTGATTTTCGCAATCAACGCACGGCGCATCTCAAACCCCTAAAACACAATATATTGATTAATTAACGCATATTATACAGATAAAATACTATATATTGTAGTAAGCCGCTGTTTTTTTTTTGCGAAACGGATAGGCATAAAAAAAGCCGTCTGAAACAGGTTTTAAACCCCATTTCAGACGGCCTTTAATCAAGCTTTTAAACAACCAAAAAAGATAAAATTAACGAGAGAGAAAAGCGGTTTCCAATTTTCGGTTGGCGTTTTCGACTTGAGCGTGGATGTAGAAGGAATCGCGTGCGGCAGTTCTTAAAAATTCCAGCTCATCAGTATTTAAATTTCCGTTTTCCATCACGACATCTCCCGCTTTGACATACCTTGTATAGCCCCAATTTTTCCAAGCATATAAATAACATCTTGCACAGCGACCCAAGTTAATTGGGCAGGAGTGCCGCCATCTCGGATAAGGAGATCTCCATGAGGTACATAGCTAACTTTACCATCAGGCAAATCTTCAATTTCAATAACAATTTTCGCCATCACATCAACTCCTGATTATGTGGTTCAACACTGAAAAACTCCTTACCCTGCACAATCTTAATGCCCGGCACAGGGTTGTCAGCGAAAAACTCAGGTTCGTTTAATACCGCGTCTTTATTGACTTCTTTTTTCACGCGGATAAAGCGTTCCAAGTCGGGCTTGGACTCCAATAAAGCCAGCACCGCATCAACACCGCTGACGCTGCATTTTGGCGGGTTGTTTCGCCAACGGATAATGCCTGTCGTCAGGTCGGCAAATTTGACCTTGCCGCCATCTGTCAGTGCATCGCGGTTTGCTTCGCTCCATGCCTGTACACCTGCATGGATGGCATTGATTTCCGCCATCAGGGGCGCAACACGCTCGTCTGCCTGTTTTTGCAGCTCTGCCACATTATCATTATGGTCGGCTTGGATGCGCTCGATTTCGCGCTGCAAATCACCCATGCGTTTGATTTGAACCGACGCGTCCGCGCGGTCTTGGATGCCCACAGTCAGGGCTTCAGTTTTGGTTTTTTTAGCTTTAGCCATTTGCTTTTTCCTCCAGTTTGTTGAGTAGTTGATATACTTCGCTTACTTCAAATCCTTTAGTTTCAGCAAAACTGATAAAGGCATCCCAGTCTTGCTCTAAATATTCGTCCAATAGACGGTATTCGTGCGGTTCAATCATGATGTTTTCCTTTAATCTTGATCTGATAAGTCTCGTAAAATTTGACTTAAAAAATTCTCGTGGAGTGCTGTTTGCCTTTTTCTCAGATATCCTGCTGCAGCATGTCCGGCAAAGATTGCAGGAGTTTTTTCACTATCATCTCCCAATCCTTTGATTTCAAAATCAAATAAGCTTTTGGTACTATCTTTAATAGTAATAATGACTTTAGCCATTTTCTTTTTCCTTTTTGCTAGTTGATGATTAAGGGCTTTCCAGTTTGACCCTGATTGATTCGGCATCTCCTGCCGTATGGCCGTTTTCTTCGCACCACATGGCAAATAACAACCAGTAGTAGCCGACAAATTCAGCCAGTATTGCTTCTTCGGTTTCTGACAATTTCATTTTTCACTTCCTTTCCGGTTTAAAGTCTGTCTGACTTTGGCCAACTCTTCCCGTCCTTTTGCCCGGTCGTGTTGCGGTTTCTCCAACATCACACGAGGTATCAACCGTGGCGGCAGGTTGCGGAGCAGTTCGGCGGGTTGCGGCCATGTTTCCGACTGCTGCAACACCTTAAATCCCGTCTGAATCCGTATCGGGTCATACTCCGGCGAGACGATTTCCTTGGCTTCCTTCAGTTTCCGATACCAAATTTCCGCGACTACCGGCAGGTCTTGCGCTGCGGGGCGGTTGGGCAGATTGAGCGCGGCGAGCAGCGAAAAACCTGCCGCGAGTTCCAGTTTCGCCCAATCATCTCCCGCCCATTCGCCCAAGGCTGCCACACCTTGCCGCAGTTTTGACGGCGCGCCGCCTTCGCCCACTCTCCCTGTTGGAGAGGACTGGGGAGAGGGCAACCCCGAACCCTGCCACTGGCTCACAATCTCCAGCAAATAACCATGCGACTTTAAGGGCAGTTTCAGACGACCTTGATCGCGGGCGTTGACGGTTTCGTTAAAGCCGTGCAACCAAGCCTCGGCGGGGGCGGGATGGGACACGCCGTCGCGCTCCGCCTCCTGCGCCTTAATCATGGGCATCAACTCGCCCAACAGCTTCGCGGTACGCGCCCAAGAAAGCTGCGATTTGGCGGGGCGGAACAAGCCGACATACCGTATCGCCGCCTTGCCCATATTTACATCTAATTCCAGCAACATTTTCAGCACTTCAGCTGCTTCGGCATCCCCGACCAAGCTATCTAAGCTGTTGGACGCACCGCAGTTGGGACAACGGCAAATCATGTTTCGATCTCCCAAACATCGCGGCGACGGATAATTTTTTCAGTTTTGACTTTTCTCCGAATCCATTGGCCACAATATTCGCAACAACGACTGTTTTTATTAACTTCGCGCCATTTGTGCGCAAATTCGTTAATTGCACAGCCTCCGATACGCTGATAATCACTCCACCTGACTTCTTCAATAACTTTCCCGCCTGGTTTAAATGCATAAATCTCTGCTTTTTCGCCAGGTGAAAAACCAATTGGAGCACCGATAAACCATCCACCAGTGTCATGCCACCCGATACGCCAAATACCTAGTGTGTCAAATTTGGCGATAACCGGCATACCTCTATGCGGTATTATTTTTTTGTTCTTTTTCAAAAACCGATAAATAAAACCGTTATATTTAGGGTCTTTTTTGGGATTGAATTTTTCGATGTTCATTGTTTGTCCTTCCAAACATCGCCACCGGCCTGTACATTTCTATTGTCTTCTTTATTCGGTCTAGCGATATTCATCGTATTTCCTCCCAAGCTTCTATTGCCATTGTCAGCGTTGCCGCCTCTGCTGTTTTAAAAATACCGTCCGGCGCGCGGGCAGCAATCACGAAACCCTCGCCGTCCTTCTTCATAACCATCAGCTCGCCACGGTCTTCGAGCCATTCGACCAAGTCTTTTTCGTTCATTTCCGCTCTCCAATTTGTTTTACGCCGTCCGTACCATTCATTGCATGGTGTAACTGCACTTTCTTACCTGATTCCATTCCTTGAACTAATGCCTCATATTCCATTGTTGACCCTTGTAGGATTGACGATTTCGCATCTCTTGTTCTCGCTTCGACCATATCCGGATGTTTTTTCTTTTCGTATCCGTCCATAATGGCTTTCTCTTCGTCGGACATCTCAAATTTTTTGACTGTCTCCCAAGCACCCATAATCCAACCATCGCAAAATTGGTCGGCAAGATAAGTTCTGTGTGCGGGCTTTCTTGCTCGGCAGGCTTTCAAAAATTTGCGGCGTTCGGCGGAAATCTGCCGATAAACTACATCAAAGGCATAGGCTGAGATTTCTGCTCGATTTCCAATGCCGTAAAACATCATCGTCTTCCCGCGTTTGTAAGTTTTGCATCCGAATACATCGGAAATCATAGTTGCAACACTCCATTGCCAATTTGCCAATTTAAAAGCCATTTTTCGATCGGCTTTCTGTTCAGAGACTTCTGATAAGGCAATATCCACAGCATTGACTTCATACTTTTTCATCAGTACTTGCGCCTGTTTCATCGCCTGCGCCGCTTCGTGCTCATTTGCCGATTTACTCAAAGCCAAACACTTTTTGATTTTTTCCAAAACTGCCTGCTTATCCATTTTTCATTTCCTTTTCTTCTTTCAGACGACCTTTGCCGTCCTGATCTTCAAACTGCGCCTGATATTCCGCGATTGCCTGTTCGCGGTTTCGCTTCACCATAAACTTCGTGGCGCGCCGGCGGTGTTGTCCCCATGCCTGCCAGTCCGTATTGCGTCGTCGGTAGCTCATTTCCCACTCCCTTCCGGCTCGCGCCATCCTTTAGTAATCGCCCGTTCGCCGTACTTGGCGCGGATTTCCTCGACTGCCCGTTTCAACGCCATTTTTTTGGCTCGGTTTAGTCCCCGTTTTGGACGTCTGAACTTATTCATAAACCACTCCTTCCATCTTCTGCTCCACACTCATTGCCTCGTAGGCATGTCTCGTTTTCAAAACTTCCAAATCCGCCTGTCTGTCCATCGCCTCGACCTTAGTCGGCTCTTTCGCAACCGGTTCGGGTTCTTGGGTGCAGCCATACAACGCCATTCCCGAAACGAAGCACCACACCCCGACCACCATTCCAACCGGCACACACCGCCAAAAACGTGGCGCCACAAACATCTTCCAATCAACTTTTTTCAAAACTTGCACTTTCGTTTTCCTTTTAAAACAATAACTTATTAAAATCATAGGGTAAAAAAATATATAGCCCTGTCAAAGACTTACCGTTTCAGACGACCTATCGGATAATCAATGTCGAGTATTTTTTGATAATGCCCGATTGCATTTTGATGCCGTTTTTGTTTGCCGTTCGTACCGCACCGCACATCAACTTACTCATCCGTCGCGTATTGCCGTTGCTTTGTTTAACCAGTTCCGCAATCGTCGCATCATCCGCTTCCGGCATCGCCGCTCTGGCAATTTCTTCCAATTCCTCGTCTGGCATCGAGTCGCCAAGATTCAGCGCAACCGATACGCGGCTATAAAGTTGCACCAGCTCGCCATGTTTACCGCGCAGATTTGCCACCAATCGCGGCATACCGCTTAAAACCAACCCGCAGCCCGTGTCATCGTGCAATCGGCGGATAATCTCAAGGGCGCGTAATGGCAGGTTTTCCGCCTCATCGACCACAATCAGACGACCCGAATCACGCAGTCTGTCCGATACAGACTCAAACAAATCATTCAGGCTGCCGACCGTTGAGACCTTCGCCGTTGCCGCCAACTTGCGCATCAGCACAAGTGCCGTAAAGCTCGGATTAGCCTCAATCAGGATGGCGGCGGGATTCTTTTCGCAGTAGTTTTTGACCGCCTGAGTCTTGCCTAAACCCGCTTGGCCGTAGATAACGACCGTGTCGCCCGCTTCATGCGCATCGCGCATCACTTCAGAGATTCGGCGGGTCGTTTTGGTCGATACAAACCCCAACACCAGCTCTTCGCGTTGCGCCTTACTTTCCTGCACCTCTAAAAACGCTTCGATTTTCGGCTCGATGGTTTCATATTTGCCGCCTTTTGCCGCGTAGGTATCATTCAGGTACATACTGATAGATGCCGGAGATACCCCGATACCGCGCGCAAGCATCGTCTGATTCATCCCTGATTTGGCTTTAAATTCAGCCAGTTTTTGTTGCAGTGCTTTGTTGGCCGTATTTGTCATGATGTTTTCCTTATTAAAAGTGTTTTAAAACCGTTTTAACTACATATCCGCCTCAAACAAGACAATCTCGTCGTCTGTTCCCGTTTTCGGCAATACCGCATACTCCGCCTTGATGACGTTTCCGCCCAAATTTCCCAGCTCGTCCCAAGCTGCCGCCTGTTCCAGAGCCGGATCGACTTCCGCATTCGCGAGCTTGATTGCATTTTCCGCCCGCTTGATTTTGCCTTTTCGGCGGTTTTCCGCCAGTTGGTCGCGTCGGCTGACTGGGAACGCCTCGCGGGTATTGCCGTTGATTTGTGCCTTCGTGATGAACTTACCGTCCATATCAAACACATTGACCACCGACGCATCGTCCAAATCGTAGCTGACCCGTACCTCGTCTTTGTGATACTCCGCCAGCTCCACCGAGAAATAAGAGTTGTTGAACAAATCCAACCAGCCGCGCTGTACTTTTCGCACCTCCTGCGGCATAAACATCGTCGCCAGCTCTTCCGCCGACAACATATCCGGCGCGATACCGTCCTGTTCCAGCCTCATTGCCCGATAAGCCTTCGGCGTATAATGCCCGCCGTCAGGATGTCGGGGCAGCTCGCCGTGCGGGCGGTTGTTGTATTCGTCGATACACTTGACCACATCCGCTATAAATCGCGACCAGCTCGGCAGCTTTTTCAAATATTTCCGTTGTTCCTCCGTTAAATTCTTGCCTTTTTCCAAAGCGTTAAACGCACTTTCCATCTTGCGGTACATCAGATTCTTCGTGCTGCTGTCCATCCCCGCGCCCGCAAACGTCTCATACTGGCGCGCCATCTCAATCAGATTGTCTTTCCACCATCGCTCGATGATGCCTCGACCTTGTGGGTTGCCCGCGATACCCGTTTCATGGCGGATACCCAATCGGGACGTAATACCCGTGATTTCATGGTCTATCGTCTTGCCTGTCTGACCGCCGCCGTTATCCGAGTAGTAGATAATCGGCAAACCAAAGTGCTTGACCCCGATACGCAGAGCGTCCGATACCGCCACACAACTTTCAGCAAGAGAGACCGAAAATCCGACCACAAACCGCGTACATCCGTCGATAATCACCGTCACTTCAGGCTTAAACGGCCTGCCGTGTACCGGATGCGCGACTTTCGATTTAAAACTGTGGCCGTCGCCAATCCAAACATCGTTCGGCTTCAAAGCCCCCCAATCACGTTTCACATAAGGCAGCAGCGATTTATAAGCCGCCCCCGTTTTCCTGCCGCGCTCCTGCATAATCAGCGGGAGCTTTTCCCAAACGCGCCGCACCATACTCAAGTTAGGCACATCATTGACCGGCATATTTTCCGCTTCAGCCCACTGCATAAATCGACGGTAGCTGTGCGCCAGCTTCGGCGCGGACGGAATATTGTGAAACTGCATAAATGTCGGCAACCAACCGTAGCTCTCAATCGGTTTGACCGCCTTAGTTACCTTCGGAGCCAAAGAGACCAACCGCTCCGTCGCGTTTTCCGCCTTAAGGTAGGCAGAAATCCAGCCGTCTAAAGTACGTTCGCCAACCTTTGCCGACCGACTGCGGTCATTTGCCGTTTCCAAGTTGCCGAGCGTAACCTCGTCCAACTTACCCTCCGCCAGCAGCCTCAAAAACTGAGCCACCGCAACCTTGGCAGAGCAACCGTATTGATATTTGATACCCAACACCGCCGCCACCACCGCACATCGTGCATCCGCCACTGACCGTTGTTTCTCGTTCAATCGCTTTGCCGCTTCCGCCAAGACTTGAGGCGACATCGCCGTTTTCTCCTGTCTGATTTGGGGCAGGGTTTTCGGCATACTCTCCGCCAGCTCGTCCGACTGCCGTTTCATGATGGCTGCTCGGATTTCGGCGGGGAGGGAGGCGATTTCATACAGCTTTTTGGGGCGGCCTCTTCCTATTTGCTCAAAACAGTGTCGCCAATTATTTTTCTTGGCATGGTATTCAATCCCTTGCCTATCAGTTGGCAGACTTGGGATACCTAGTTTCGCAATATCTGATGCAGATATTTTCATATTTACGCTTTCTATTTTTGCTTAAATGCGTTACCCTTTTGGAACTCTTTAGCAAAACCGTTATCTATTTACAGACTTGGGAAAGTAGGCTTACGGTTTCTTTTCTCAAACCTAGAAGGCCAAATCTCCTCTGCAGGTACTCCGATTGCAGCAGCTATAATCTTTTCGCCTTTTAGGTATGGTGCATCTAAAGCCTTTCCCAATGTATTTGGTGCTAAATTGGCTTGAATAGATAATGCCCTTACCGACCAGCCCGCCTTTTTAAGACGAGCCACAATGTCAGCACGATGCCAATCTGTCATGGTTTCTTGCTTTTTTTTCATCTTTGCATTTCCTTAATTAAGTAGGTTTGTTACCCGCTGTTATTGAGTAAGCGAGTGAATTATATTTAGCAAAATAGTTTCTTGCAACTCTTTTGCTAAATTATTTTACGCAAAAAAGAGATTAATTTAATAACTTTTTGATTATTTGAGTAATTTTATTTAAGCAAAAGAAACACTTTTTTGCTTAATGTTTTGCTTAAATGAGTGAATACTATGGATACTTTTTTAGAAAGGCTTAAATCCCTTTGGCCTGAAGGTGTAAAACCGTCTGACATCTATAACAAGATAGACATGTCAGCGTCTGGTTTTAATAGAGTTTGGAAAGAGGGAGCCGTCCCAACGGCTGATTACCTCGTCAAGATTCAAGAGGTTACAGGCTGCGATCTCAACTGGTTGCTGACAGGCAAGGGCGTGCCATACCTTGACCGCGCCCGTCCTGAGAATGCCGGAGCCTTCCCCGTATCCGATACCGACGCAGGCGCGGTCGATACGCTCGGCAATCCCGTCGATTTGCGCGAATTCGTCTTTATTCCACGGTACAGCGTCGAAGCTGCAGCAGGGCATGGGCAAACCGTAAGCGACGAAAAACCCCTATTCTGTATGGCTTTCCGCCGCTACTGGATAGAAAACTACGTTACCCGCCAAACAGACAAACTCTCCGTAATCGCCGTCAAAGGCGATTCAATGGAAGGCATCCTCAACCACGGCGACAACATCCTAATCAACCACGCCGAAACCGAGCCGCGCGACGGCCTGTACGTCCTACGCATAGGCAACGACCTTTTCGTCAAACGCGTACAACGTATGCCGGGTAAGCTATTGGTAACATCAGCCAACCCACATTACGCCCCCTTTGAAATAGACCTAAGCCATACAGACGACGACATCGCCATCGTCGGACGCGTAGAATGGTTCGGCCGCTCCGTGAACTGATTTTAAAAACCTCTTAAAACCCGTTTAAAAACCTATCAAAACCCGACAGCTTTCAACAAAAAACCGCGCATTCCCGCGCGGTTTTGTGAAAAAGCTGATGCAACTTTTTTCCAAACACAAAAACGCCGAAATCCACGTCTTTCCAAGATTTCGGCGTTTTTTTATATCACTTATTATTTGTGCAAAAACTAACAGTCCCCCACAATTAAGGTCGTCTGAAAACGTTTTTCAGACGACCTTGTGGATTAAATTTAAATCAGGACAAGGCGGCGAAGCCGCAGACAGTACAAATAGTACGGCAAGGCGAGGCAACGCCGTACTGGT
>JUNU01000291.1 GCA_001067655.1 Neisseria lactamica | reverse complement strand
GTACTGTCTGCGGCTTCGTCGCCTTGTCCTGATTTAAATTTAATCCACTATATTCCGCCTCGAAAGGTCGTCTGAAACCCGGCCATTCCGGTTTTACCAACGCCGCATTTCTCAATCCGAAATCCGCGCCGCACCCAAAGCCACCGTCTGCGTTCCCAATATTTTTTCAAACTCCGGCAAAGGCGTAACTCCCGCCATACGTTTGACCAAAACCAAACCGTACACCGCCGCGCACTGTGGCCACCACCTGTCCCCTGCCTTCTCCATAAAACGCCAAAACTGCAGCCCCTTTTGCGAATTCACAGCAGGCAGGTACACCATAAACTTTCCAAATTCCACTTCAAAATCCAAATCCGCCAGCCGCTGCTTCAAAGCCGGCAAAGTCAGGCAATGCTCCTTTTTAGGCAAGTGCGTTCCATCAAACCACTTGCTGAAAAACCACAAAGATTTCGGATTAAATCCCGTCAAAACCAACCGCCCTTCAGGTTTCAACACCCTAGACGCCTCATGCAGCACTTGCGACAGTGCGGCAGTTTCATGACTGTGCGGCATCAGCAGCACATCAATAGAATGACTTTCCCAAGCCATAGCATCCGCCGTCATCAATACATCGCAGGGCACGACAACCACGTTTTCAGACGACCTCAACCATTCGCCACCTTGCTGGACGACGGTTTGTCCGTCGAAATATTGTAAATGCTGCTCAAAAAAAGCAGCTTCGTTTTGAGCAACATAACGCCCCATAGCCGTATTTTCAAACCATACATCCATAGTCGTTATCCTATTAACTGTTTCATGCGTTCATTTCTACTGTCCGATAGAAAAATACAATGCAATCGCCGTATTTATGCCACAGATTTTAGCATTAAGACTCAAGCATATGTAAATTTCACCCCCATTACCTTGACGGCTACATCTTCAAACAGTACCATCGGGTAGACTAAATTTAACCTTATATCATTGATAATTATTGATTCATCATGGCAAAACTGAAAACCATCGCACTTACCATTTCAAGTTTATCCGCAGCTTCAGGCGCAGCATACGCTCAAAATGCCACACCAGATCAAGTAGGTATGGCAATGATGCGCCTCAATTCCTCTCTTTTGGATCAAGCCAAAGCGCAAACTTTCGGAACGGGCAGCCTTTGGGCATCATTGCGCAAGGATTTCCGTATTAACGAGGTCAATTCCGAACTTGTTCGCCGCCATGAGAGCAAATTCGCTGCCAATAGCGCCTACTTCGACCGCACCATTACCCGCAGCAAACCTTATATGTACCATATTGCCAACGAAGTCAGAAAACGCAATATGCCTGCCGAAATCGCATTGCTGCCGTTTATCGAAAGCGCATTCGTTACCAAAGCAAAATCACATGTCGGCGCATCCGGTCTGTGGCAGTTTATGCCTGCAACGGGTCGCCACTACGGCTTGGAAAAAACCCCTTTGTATGATGGCCGTCACGATGTCTACGCAGCAACTGACGCAGCATTGAATTACCTGCAATACCTGCACGGATTATTCGGCGACTGGTCTCTTGCTCTGGCTGCCTACAACTGGGGCGAAGGTAATGTCGGTCGCGCCGTCAATCGGGCGCGTGCGCAAGGTTTGGAGCCGATTTACGAAAATCTGCGCATGCCTGACGAAACACGGAATTACGTTCCCAAACTCTTGGCCGTACGCAATATCGTTGCAAACCCGCAAACTTTCGGCATGAATATCACCGAAATCAACAATCAGCCGTATTTCAAATCCCTGAGCATCGACAAGCCGATTGACAACAGCACTATCGCCCGCTTTGCCAACATCAGCGAAAGCGAATTGCTGACACTCAATCCGGGATTCAATGCGCCTGTATTCATCCCGAAAAACAATCGCCGCCTGTTGCTGCCTGTTGATTCTGTGGCTTCTTTCGAGAAAAACTACCGAAACGCAAATCCCGATACTTTGTTGTCTTGGAACGTATACACATCTCGAAACAATACCAGCTTGAACGCCATCGCAGCAGAAACCGGTATGAGCGTTGCCGAAATCAAACGACTGAACGGCTTGGGAAATAATTCCCTATCCTCCGACCGCAGTATTTTGGTAGCCAAGAATCAAACAGCTAATTCGACAACATCTGATACGCTCGCGTTCATCGATGTTGATAACAGACCGGATACTTACCGTTCCAATATGCCGGAAATGGCGCCTATTCAAACGACAAAAGCAAATATTCCTACGACGAATTTTGCAAACATCAAGCCCGTTGCCGCAACACCTACTGATTATGTAGCTCTAGGCAAAAAAGCAGTATCCGAAACTTTGGTTGCACAATCAGCCCCTGTTATCGAAGAAAGCAAAGTCACTTCCGCAGCTTCTGCGGTTGTCGCCAAAGCAGATATCACTGCCGCACCTGCAGCCGTTCAAACCAACTCTTCTGCAGATTTGGCATCAACCAATATCAAAGAAGAGCGTATTCCTGAAATATTTGCCCAATTGGATCAAGCTGAAAGCAAGCCTGCCGTTGTCGAGCAAATTGCTGCGAATACAACTACTGAGGTGACTACTGCTCAAGCTACTCCAACGCAAGCTACTGAAACAGCTGATGAACTGATGGCATTGGTGGACTCCAATCTTCGTACTCAAACTGAAAATACAGAAAATACAGTAGTCGCACAAGCCACCAGCGAGCAAAATGTTGCGTCCGACGCAGTCAAAGCACGTAGCGAGCGTATTGCCGCCAATACCGCCAAACAACAAAGCCGCACTGAGGCACGTTTGGCTCGTGCGGGTAATCAGCAGCAATCTCAAATCGCAGGTGCCGGTATGCACCGTGTAGCGGATGGTGATACGCTGTTCAATATCTCCCGCCGTTACAACTTGAGCGTTGCTGATTTGATTATCGCCAACAACATCAAAGGCAATAACATTCGTAAAGGTCAGCTGTTGCGCGTTACCGCAGCGCCCGCCAAAACTCGAAACAGCATTCGCAACGTTTCTTATACCGTCCGCAGAGGCGATACTTTAAATACCATCGCGAACCGATTCAATGTTGATGTCAACGATATCCGCCGTTGGAATCGAAATACCAATGGTGTGACACCCGGTCAACGTTTGAAATTAATCGGCAGTTAAGATACTCTTCATGAAAAAGTCGTCTGAAATTTTTCAGACGACTTTTTATTTGCTAATAAACTTAATTTACCCTACCGCATCACTATGCTTTCCCTTTAAAGAGAAAGTTTTTATAGTGGATATAGTGGATTAACTTTAAACCAGTACGGCGTTGCCTCGCCTTGCCGTA
>JUNU01000290.1 GCA_001067655.1 Neisseria lactamica | reverse complement strand
CTGTCTGCGGCTTCGTCGCCTTGTCCTGATTTAAATTTAATCCACTATAAAAAGCCAAACTGGCGAAAGCCCCCTCTTCCGATGACACCTTTTCATTCATGGACAAAAGATGATATATTGCAATGTCAAATATTAAATTATAATATTATTCTATCTTGCTGTTTTTATTCATTATTTATTTATTACATTTATATTAAATACAACAATGCGCGGCTGCTTTTTGCAGCCGTTTTGTTTTGTATATTTATGTTAAACCGTCTGATGGCGCGCTTTGTCAAACGGCTTTTGTGTCTTATAGAGACCTTTGCAAAAAAGCCCTCCCCCCGACAACCGAAACCCCAACACAGGTTT
>JUNU01000289.1 GCA_001067655.1 Neisseria lactamica | reverse complement strand
AACCTGTGTTTGGGTTTCGGCTGTCGGGGGGAGGGCTTTTTTGCAAAGGTCTCATTGTGGAAATAGAGATTGAACCCAAACAAACCGATATTTTGGGCTGTGTATTTAACAATGTTTCCCTGCTGACTTGGAAGCTTGGCCAGCCCGATATTTGGACGGTATCGGCCCGCCAAAAAGCAGAAAATGAATTGGTGGAAGAGAATAATGTGAAACAGCCGGAAACTTGCTGGGGGAGAAAACTTGTCTATCAGTATTAATCGGCAGGCCGTCTGAAAAGGCAGCAACCGACTGCCTCGTGTTCAATATTTTTTATCAAGGAAATTATGATGTCCGCTCCGCTCGAAATCGAAACCCACCCTTTTCCCGCATTATTGCCTCCGCAGGCGACGGTAATGATGATGGGGACGTTTCCGCCCAAGGAAGACAAACGCGCGATGCAGTTTCATTATCCGAATTTCCAAAACGATATGTGGCGCGTTTATGGGCTGGTGTTTTTTAATGATGCGGCGTATTTCCAGATGCCGTCTGAAAAAGCATTTGATGCCGAGAAAATCAAGGCGTTTTTGCGCGAACGGGGAATTGCGTCCTGCCCGACCGTGTTGAAGGCGGTGCGGGAGCACGGCAATGCGTCGGATAAGTTTTTGCAAGTGGTCGAAACTGTCGATTTGGCGGCGGTGTTGGCGCAGATGCCCGACTGCCGACATATCTGCACCACCGGAGGTAAGGCGACGGAAATCCTGCTCGATATTCAGGGCGGCGGCATCAAAATGCCGAAAACGGGCGAAACCGTGCCGTTTCCGTTTGCCGGACGGAATTTGACCCTGACCCGTCTGCCGTCCACTTCGCGCGCTTATCCTTTGAGTTTGGCGAAAAAGGCGGCGGCGTATCGGGCGTTTTTCGAAATGGCGGGTTTGTGTGAAAAACAGTTATAATTGCCGACAATTTTCCCTTTCAGACGACCTTCTTAAAGCGAGGTCGTCTGAAAAAACAAACAAGGAAGAAATCCGATGAAAAACTACCACGCGCCCGACGAGAAGGGCTTTTTCGGCGAACACGGCGGGCTTTATGTCTCCGAAACCCTGATTCCCGCCTTGCAAGAGTTGGCGGATGCCTATCAAGCAGCGAAAAACGACCCGTCGTTTTGGGAAGAGTTCCACCGCGATTTGAAACACTACGTCGGCCGCCCCAGTCCCGTTTACCATGCCGTGCGATTGTCCGAGCATTTGGGCGGCGCGCAAATCTGGTTGAAGCGCGAAGACTTGAACCACACTGGCGCGCACAAGGTAAACAACACCATCGGTCAGGCGCTGCTCGCCCGCCGCATGGGTAAAAAACGCGTCATCGCCGAAACCGGCGCGGGTCAGCACGGCGTGGCCTCCGCCACCGTCGCCGCCCGCTTCGGCATGACTTGCGACGTGTACATGGGCGCGGACGACATCCAGCGTCAAATGCCTAACGTGTTCCGCATGAAATTATTGGGCGCGAACGTGGTCAGCGTCGACAGCGGCAGCCGCACGCTGAAAGACGCGATGAACGAAGCCATGCGCGAATGGGTCGCCCGCGTGGACGACACGTTCTACATCATCGGCACCGCCGCCGGTCCCGCGCCGTATCCCGAAATGGTGCGCGATTTCCAATGCGTCATCGGCAACGAAGCCAAAGCGCAGATGCAGGAAGCCATCGGCAGACAGCCTGACGTCGCCGTTGCCTGCGTCGGCGGCGGCTCGAACGCCATCGGCCTGTTCCACCCGTATATCGGCGAAGAAAACGTGCGCCTCGTCGGCGTGGAAGCCGGCGGTTTGGGTGTGGACACCCCCGACCACGCCGCGCCGATTACCAGCAAAGCCCCCATCGGCGTATTGCACGGCTTCCGCAGCTACCTGATGCAGGACGAAAACGGCCAAGTCTTGGGTACGCACTCCGTTTCCGCAGGTCTCGACTACCCCGGCATCGGCCCGGAACACAGCCACCTGAACGACATCAAGCGCGTCGAATACACCGTCGCCAAAGACGACGAAGCACTCGAAGCCTTTGATTTGTTGTGCCGCTTCGAAGGCATCATCCCCGCGCTCGAATCCAGCCACGCCCTCGCATGGGCAGTCGCCAACGCGCCGAAAATGGGCAAAGACCAAGTGATTCTGGTCAACCTGTCCGGCCGCGGCGATAAAGACATCAATACCGTGGCGAAGTTGAAGGGGATTGAGTTGTAAGGTTTCAGGTAGCCTTTGGGCTACCTGAAATTTTACCTGCATCATCATGCTGGATATTCACCGTCTCCCCACCCTTCTACTCAAAGCTTGGGACAAAGTGCAAGCCGAACACAAGCGCGAAAAATTCCGCGATAGCGTAAAACGTCAATGGCTGGAACAATTACTTAAAGCCGAACTCAAAACGCGCGGCTTTCAGACGGCCTCCGGTGGTTTTATTTATTGGGTTAAAGACAGCTACATTTTCAGCGTTGTCCAGGCTTATTTGGTGGCTGTGTTTAACGGTCAACCCATCAGTGAGCGTGTATCCATCCGCATAGAAGCCAAACCGGATTGTCTGGATTCGTTGTTTTTCAAACTTTTCGGCGAAGAAGAGATGATGAAAAGCTTCAGCAGCCGACTCAATGGCGAACCATCACTGGGTTTGACAGGGATACAAGACGAGTGGCGCATACAAGAACCCGACTTCGCCCACTTTACGCTTGAGCAAATGCTGGATTGGGTGCGGCAGACTGCCGGGCAAATAGAAGCCGACATTGCCAGCTTTACACAGTAAGTGCCCGACTTAGAGGGTTTCTGCCGCTTCATGCAAAGCCGCCCGTTACAAGGCGGCATGGAAAATGAACTCTATGCACTGGTATTGTTCCGCTTGAAGCAATACGGCGAATTGCGCCGTTTCTTGTCCGGCCGCCCCGATTTCTATCAATTTGCCAACGGCACCAACCTGTTTGCCGCTTTGCTACAAATACTGGATGAGCAACCGTAGCCCAGTACGGCCAATCCGGCATTTTCCTACTCAAATCGCTCGGTTCAGCCCATTTGCCTCCGGCCATAAAAAAGGCTGCCCGATATTTTCTGCATAATATGCCGGATATTAACCACATCGCCAAAAACAGGTTTTCAGACGACCTTTTCCTTATCCGATAGAGACTTTTCAGGTTTTCATCTAATCGGAGTGGGTTAAAATAGCGGAATTTGGTATTGAACCCTTCTCAGAAAATATGTTGCCCGAACACACTCCCTCCCTGCTCGATTTCGACCGCGCCCATCTGCTCCATCCCTATACGTCCATGACCGACCCTTTGCCTGTTTATCCGGTGCGTCATGCGGAGGGCGTGCATATCGAATTGGCGGACGGCACGCGGCTGATTGACGGGATGTCGTCTTGGTGGTGTGCGATACACGGCTACAATCATCCCGTTTTAAATCAGGCGGTTGAGGCGCAGATTAAACAGATGTCGCATGTGATGTTCGGCGGTTTGACGCACGAGCCGGCGGTGGAACTGGGCAAATTATTGGTCGGGATTTTGCCGCAGGGGCTGGACCGTATTTTTTATGCGGACTCGGGTTCGGTTTCGGTGGAAGTTGCGTTGAAAATGGCGGTGCAATACCAGCAGGCGCGGGGTTTGACCGCGAAGCAGAATATTGCGACGGTGCGGCGCGGGTATCACGGCGATACTTGGAACGCGATGTCCGTCTGCGATCCGGAAACGGGGATGCACCATATTTTCGGCAGCGCTCTGCCGCAGCGTTATTTTGTCGATAATCCGAAAAGCCGTTTCGACGATGAATGGGACGGGGCGAATTTGCAGCCTGTCCGCGCCTTGTTTGAAGCGCATCATGCGGATATCGCCGCCTTTATTTTAGAGCCGGTCGTGCAGGGCGCGGGTGGTATGTATTTTTATCATCCGCAGTATCTTCGCGGATTGCGCGATTTGTGCGACGAATTTGATATCGTGTTGATTTTTGACGAAATCGCCACCGGATTCGGGCGCACGGGCAAGATGTTTGCCTGCGAACACGCGGACGTCGTGCCGGATATTATGTGTATCGGCAAAGGTTTGAGCGGCGGCTATATGACGCTGGCGGCGGCGATTACTTCGCAAAAAGTCACCGAAACGATTTCGCGCGGCGAAGCGGGCGTGTTCATGCACGGGCCGACGTTTATGGCGAACCCGCTGGCGTGTGCCGTTGCCTGCGCTTCGGTCAAGCTGCTTTTGTCGCAAGATTGGCAGGCAAATATCCGCCGCATCGAAAGCATCCTGAAAGGTCGTCTGAAAACCGCATGGGACATTCGCGGCGTGAAAGACGTGCGCATTTTGGGTGCCATTGGCGTGATCGAGCTGGAAAAAGGCGTGGATATGGCGCGTTTTCAAGCGGACTGCGTGGCGCAGGGGATTTGGGTGCGCCCATTCGGCAGGCTGGTGTACCTCATGCCGCCTTACATCATTTCAGACGACCTCTTGACCGAACTTGCCGACAAAACCGTACAAATCTTGAGGGAACACAGCAAATGAAAGGCGTTTACTTCGTCAGCGGCATAGACACGGACATCGGCAAAACCGTCGCCACCGGCGTGTTGGCAAAACAATTGTTGCAGCAGGGCAAAAGCGTGATTACGCAAAAGCCTGTGCAAACCGGTTGCCAAAACATCGCCGATGACATCGCCGTCCACCGCAAAATCATGGGCATACCCATGCAGGAAGCCGACAAACAGAGGCTGACCATGCCCGAAATCTTCAGCTATCCCGCCTCGCCCCATCTCGCCGCCCGTCTGGACGGCAGGGCTTTGGACTTGGACAAAATCCGGGCTGCCACGCAGCAACTGGCGGCGCAATACGAAATCGTGTTGGTCGAAGGCGCGGGCGGATTGATGGTTCCGCTGACGGAAAATCTGTTAACCATTGATTATATTCAGCAACAGGCTTATCCCGTCATTCTCGTTACCAGCGGACGGCTCGGCAGCATCAACCACACCCTGCTCAGCTTTGCCGCGCTCAAACAATACAGCATCAGCCTGCACAGTCTGATTTTCAACCACATCCACGACAGCCGCGACGAACACATCGCCCAAGACAGCTTGGCTTATCTGAAGGGTCGTCTGAAAACAGATTTTCCCGATGCGGAGTGGATGGAGTTGGATAAGGTGGAGACGGACGAAAGGTCGTCTGAAAACGATTAAAAGAGGCGGAGCATTGCTGCTGAACGAAATTGCGCTGTCGCTGGCGATATTGATGGAACTGGGATTCAGCTTGTGTGTGCTGTATGATTCGTCCAAGCAGTATTTCTAAGGGCGGATGAAGTTCTTTTAGTAAGAAATGGAGGATGAGATGGTAAAAAGAATATTTTTAGTATTTTCTATGGTATTAAGTGGGTTTATCTCTGCCGACGGGCTGAATGCCATCAATGATCCGGTGATGAATCCCTGTATTCAACGTCCTGATTTGGCAGGGTGTAGTGGTAATAATCAGTCAGTGAGGCAACCTCGCCAGATTATCAATATTCCCAATCGTTGGGGAGTTATCTACTACAATCCTGCTAATGATGCTGTTGGGTATGCTGAGAATAATACTGAAGGTTATAAATCTGCTCGGCGTGAGGCGCTAGAAATGTGCATTAGATCGGGAGGGGGCAAGAATCCATCTCATAGAGATGGGCAAGGGTGTCGTTCTGTAACCGAATATCGCAATCAATGTGGTGCTATAGCAGTTAGTAATGAAAGTTATGCTGCAAAAAATGATGTTTATCTAGAGAAGGCGGAACAGAAAGCTCTTGAAGGCTGCGGAAAATATTCAAATGGCTGCAAAATATTTTATTCAGGCTGTTCGCGCCACCCCGATTACCGTTATTGATTGATTCGGTTTTTCAGACGACCTCTTTAAGATTAGAGGTCGTCTGAAAAATCTTATGTAGTAACCAAGCAATATTCTATTGCGACTGGGTATTGCTCAGATTACGATCATGCAGGGCGGTTTGTGAAATAGCGAAATATAAGCCAAAAAGATGATAGTGGTACTGTAATAAAGTAAAGGATTCATAATGAAAAAAAATCTTTTCATATTTATGATATTAAGTGGTTTTGCTTCTGCCAATCCGTTGGGAGGCAATCCGACAGACGGTTATTGTCAAACTGTTGATGGTAGTGCCTGCGGTTGGGGGGGAGGTAGTTCTTCTTCACGACAGGTATATAAAATTCCAAACCGTTGGGGAGCAATCTACTACAATCCAGCGAATAGAGCTGTAGGTTTTTCTGAAAATAATACCAAGGGTTTCCGTTCTGCCAATAAAGAAGCATTAGAAAACTGTATTAAGGCTGGCGGCGGGCAAAATCCGATTGCCCGTGATGGCAAAGGTTGTCGTTTAGTAAACGAATATCGTAATGCTTGTGGTGCTATTGCCGTTGGTGGAAATATAGAAGGGAAAGGTGGGTTAGGTGTATTAAGTAATGCTGATTTGGAAGAAGCGAAGAGAAGAGCGCTTAAATATTGTAGTGAATATTCTAATGAGTGCACTATCCGCTATGCGGGGTGTTCCCGTCATCCCGATTATCTTCGTTACTAAATGATTTAATTTTTCAGACGACCTTTTTAAGATTAGAGGTCGTCTGAAAATTTATTTATTATGTCATGAAACCCATCAATCTAAACCTTATGAATCCCCCTTTGAATTGGCAAGACAAACTTCCCCTCGAGCTGCCGCAAGGCTGGAACGAACGCGCCGCCGCCTTGTGCCAAGCGCAATCGCTGACCGCCGCCTTACGCGCCTTGGGCGGCAGCTTTACGGTAAAAGTGCTGTATATGGGCAAGTTGGACGGGCAGGGCAGGTCGTTTGGCGAAAACCATGCCGAAACCGCCGCCCCGCAATTCGTCCGCGACGTTTTACTGCATTTGGACGGCGTGCCCGTCGTACAGGCGCGCAGCGCGTGCAGCCCGCAATCGCAAGCTTGGCGCGGCTTGTTGGATTGCGGCACGCAGCCTTTGGGCGAGCGGCTGTTTGACGGCACGCTGCCGCTGAAGCGTTCGGCATTCGAGTTTTGCCTGATGGAAAACGCCGGCGGTCAGGATGATTTCAGACGACCTGTCGCCGCCCGCAGGTCTTATTTCGATTGGGATGGCGAGGTGTTGGAACTGACGGAATATTTTTTGCTGGGGTTGGCGCAGTTTGTGTAGGGCGCGGATATGCCGTTTTTGTATCTTTCTGTAAAAGTTGGGGATAAAAGCCTAGAGAAAATAGTAAAATCTAAAAATTGATTTATAATGAACATTATACGCTAAGCAATAATTACAAATTGATTTATTATACCAATAACATATTTTTCACATTCGCATGAAGATAAGACGTGTTCTCCTACATTTTTTCCCGCGCTATGCCGTCGGACGGATGGTCATATACGGCAAGCTGATGCGCATCGACAAGCCTATCGGCACGTTGTTGCTACTTTGGCCGACCTATTGGGCGTTATGGGTCGCTTCGGAAGGGATTCCTGAAGCGGATATTTTTTGGGCGTTTACCGCTGGTACATTCTTTATGCGCAGCGCAGGCTGCGTGATCAACGACTTTGCCGACCGCAATTTTGACGGCTCGGTCGAGCGCACGAAAAACCGCCCCTTTGCCCGCGGGTTGGTTTCTAAAACGGAAGCGATTCTGCTGACCGTCATCCTCTGCCTGCTTGCCGCCCTCTGCATGACGCCGCTGAACCTGTTGACTTGGGTGATGAGCGTTCCCGCGCTGTTTTTGGCGATGACTTATCCCTTTACCAAACGGTTTTTCCCGCTGCCGCAGTTTTATTTGGGATTGGCGTTTTCTTTCGGGATTCCGATGGCGTTTGCCGCCGTCCGTAGCGGCGTGCCTTCTACGGCGTGGCTGATGTTTACCGCCAATGCTTTGTGGACGCTTGCCTACGACACGATTTATGCGATGGCGGACAAGGAAGACGATTTGAAAATCGGGATTAAAACTTCGGCCATCACGTTCGGCGATCACGATATTTCCGCTTCTATGCTCTGCCATTTTTGGTTTACCGCGCTGATGGCGGTGTTGGGTGTGAAAATCGGCGCGACATGGCCGTATTGGATCATGTTGCCTGCGGTGGTGTGGCTGCAAATCGGTCAATACCATGCCATCAAAACGCGCGACCGCCAGACTTGTTTTAAAGTGTTTTTGGATAACAACTATATCGGCCTGCTGTGGTTTTTGGGTTTGGCGGGGCATTATTTGTGGGCTTTGGCTGCCACGCGGTTGTAAGGCAATAAAATGGTTAACACGTCGTCTGAAAAGGGTTTCAGACGACGTGTTGCTTTTCGGGGCAGGGCGGGTTGACGATGGTGGCGGGGTTTTATCTGGTATCCAAACCCGCCGTAAAACACTTGCCGCCGTTTTCAGACGACCTTGTGTATGAGTTAAGAAATATCAAAGAAGCAGCGTTTCTTGTTAGCAATCTGAGTGTAAATTGCGTGTTCAGGATTGAGGTTTGTACAGACAGTCGGTACAATTCCATTTCATTTTGCCACATCAAAAGAGATTTCTATGAGCCTTATCGGCGAAATTTTGCCTTTGTCCCATATCGTTTTAGACTTGGAAGTCGGCAGCAAAAAACGCTTGTTTGAAGAAGCGGGCCTACTGCTTGAACATGAAGCAGAATTACCTCACGGCGATGTCTTCGACTGCCTGTTTGCCCGCGAAAAGCTGGGTTCGACCGGCTTGGGACAGGGCGTCGCCATCCCGCACGGCCGTCATGCCTGCGTCAAAAAAGCCACCGGCGCGTTTATCCGCACGAAAGAACCGGTCGCTTTCGATGCGCCCGACGGCAAACCCGTATCCCTGATTTTCACTTTGTTGGTGCCGGAAAATGCGACCGGCGAGCATTTGGAAGTCTTGTCCAAACTGGCGGGCAGGTTCTCGCAAAAAGCCGTCCGTGAAGCCTTGATGTCCGCAACCTCTGCCGAGGAGGTGCGCAAACTTCTGGCAGAAGAGTAAAGAATGCCCAGTATATCCGTCCGCCGCCTGTTTTCCGACAATCAGCACAAGCTCCAACTTGCTTGGGCGGCAGGCAATTCGGGTGCGGACAACCGCATCGGAGTAGAGGCCGACAAACCCGTTTTGGCGTTGGTCGGCCATTTGAATTTTATCCATCCCAATCAAATCCAAGTCGTCGGTGTTGCCGAAGCCGAATATCTCAAGCGCCTCGAATCGGGTGAATTGAATTACGATTTCGGCGAACTCTTCGATATCCCCATGTCGCTGGTCATCGTTGCCAACGGTCTGGCGGTTTCGCCCAAATTGCGCGATTACTGCCATAAAAACGACATCCCGCTGCTGACTTCCAAGCTCGAAAGCCCGTATTTGATGGACGTGTTGCGGATTTATCTGCAACGCACGTTGGCGACTTCCATCGTCAAACACGGCGTATTCCTCGATGTATTTGAAGTCGGTGTGTTGATTACCGGTCATTCCGGCTTGGGTAAAAGCGAGCTGGCGTTGGAATTGATTTCGCGCGGACACAGCCTGATTGCCGATGATGCGGTCGAGCTTTTCCGCACCGGACCCGAAACGCTCGAAGGCCGCTGCCCGCCGATGCTGCGCGATTTCCTTGAAGTGCGCGGTTTGGGCATACTCAACATCCGCCACATTTTCGGCGAAACTTCCATCCGTCCGAAAAAAATCCTCCAGTTGATTATCAACCTGGTCGCTGCCGACGACGATTACATGAAGCAGCTCGACCGCTTGAGCATACGCACGGAAACCGAGTCCATCCTCAACGTCAACGTCCGTTCCGTCACCCTGCCTGTCGCCGTGGGCCGCAACCTTGCCGTATTGGTTGAAGCGGCAGTGCGCAACTACATCCTCCAGTTGCGCGGCAAAGACAGTACCAAAGAATTCCTCGAACGCCATCAAACACAACTCAAAGAAAACGAACAAAACCATGAAAATCGTCCTGATTAGCGGATTGTCCGGCTCGGGCAAGTCCGTTGCCCTCAAACAGCTTGAAGACCTCGGCTATTTCTGCGTGGACAACCTGCCGCTGGAAATGCTGCCTTCGCTGGTGCTGCACCATATCGAGCGCGCCGATGAAACCAAACTCGGCGTGAGCGTCGATGTCCGTTCCGGCATCAACATTCAGGAAGCGCAGGAGCAAATCCAATACCTGCGCGATGAAGGCCATCAGGTCGAAGTATTGTTTGTTGAAGCAGAAGAAAGCGTGCTGGTGCGCCGTTTTTCCGAAACGCGGCGCGGCCATCCGCTGTCGGGGCTGAACCTTACCCTGCTGGAAAGCCTGCAAAAAGAGCGCGAATGGCTGTTCCCGCTCAAAGACATCGCCTACTGCATCGATACATCCAAAATGAACGCGCAGCAACTGCGTTATGCCGTCCAACAATGGCTCAACATCGAGCGTAGGGGGCTTTTGGTTATCCTCGAATCTTTCGGCTTCAAATACGGCGTGCCGAACAACGCTGATTTCATGTTCGATATGCGCAGCCTGCCCAATCCCTATTACGATCCCGAGCTGCGCCCTTACACCGGCATGGACGCCCCCATTCAAGCGTATCTCGACCAGCAGTCCCTAGCGCAGGAAATGGTGGACGACATCGACCACTTTATGAACCACTGGCTCCCGCGTCTGCAAAAAGAAAGCCGCAGCTACGTGACCATCGCCATCGGCTGTACCGGCGGGCAGCACCGTTCCGTCTATGTCGTCGAAAAACTCGCCCAACGCCTGCAAGGACATTACGAACTGCTGGTCCGCCACAGACAGGCGCAAAACCTATCCGGACGCTGATTCACCTTTTCAGACGACCTTTTCGATATATAGTGGATTAAAATAAAAATGAGACAAGGCGGCAACGCCCGCCGTGTAC
>JUNU01000288.1 GCA_001067655.1 Neisseria lactamica | reverse complement strand
GTATCCGCCATCGAGCAGGTCGTTTCCTTCGCCGCCTTGTAGAACGTCATTTCCGCTACCTCCGTAAAGATAGTCGCGATCATCGCCGCCCATCAGCAGATCGTTACCGTCCATGCCGTGTAGCGTGTCATTACCACGACCACCGCTTAAGCGGTTGTTGCCGCTGTTGCCTATCAGGGTGTTATTTGAGTTGTTACCGAAACCGTAGTGGTTACCGTAGCCTGTCAGTGTCAGGTTTTCGACGTGTGTCGGTAAGGTAAAGTCCGTATCAGCATAAACCGTATCGTTGCCTTCATATCCATATTCAACGATAGTGTCACCTGCGTTTTTACTGTGATAAATATCGTTGCCTAAGCCGCCGTAGAATACGGTATGTCCGAGACTGCCATATAAAACGTCATCGCGGGTCGTGCCTTTAATGACGACGGATTCATTGTTTGCTACGTTATAGTATAAAGGGTGCAATGTATTGGCCATAATGGCTCTCCTTGTGAACAAGTTGCTGGGAAAAATAGATATAAATATCTATTTGACATTTATAGGTTTTTTCTTGTATGTTTGATGCTGATTGTATCGAGAAATAGAATGATGCAAAAGATATAATAATTTATATTATTGTTTTTTATATTAATTTAAAATATGAAATAATATTTAATAGTATTTTAATATTGAGAGGGTGAAAAAACGAAAAGGTCGTCTGAAAACTGATTTTCAGACGACCTTTTGTTGCTATCTGTAACGAATCATGCTTTATGTGTCGTTTCCCAGTAAAAGCAGATTCGTTTTAAATGGTCTGTTCTTTTTAGCAAATCTTTAGCCGATGATATTGGATGCGCTCAACCATAGTTCTTGATTGCTCTCAAATTTGGCAAATACAGTATTACTTATTGCTCCTGCCGCATGATAAGCAAGAGTTTTGTTCACTGAATCGAAGATGAGATAAGAACTGTCGTAGTTGTGGTAAGCTCCAGTATAAGAGTGGTAAAACAGCATCTCTGACCAACTCAAATTTTCGCTGCCGCCACTCAACAGCGGGCGTATAGCAGATAGGTCGAGTTTGTCCATATTAGGGTCAAAGTCGGGTACACGATCTATGCTTCCATCATGGATATCTGATGGAGTAAAGGCGATGGTGTCTCTGCCTGCACCTGTGATGATGGTATTGCTACCCGTTCCTCCTGCAAGATAGTCATCGCCGTTTCCACCGTTGAGGTAATCATGTCCATTGCCACCTAATAGTCTGTCATTACCATCCCCACCGTTGAGGTGGTCATTTCCATTGCCGCCTGACAGTGTGTCGTTGCCGCTCATGCCGTATAGGAAATCATTGCCGTTATTGCCGCTCAAACGATTATGGCCGTCGTTGCCTGTCAGGACATTGTCACCATGGTTGCCGATACCGTTGATGTTGCTGCTGCCTGTCAAAGTCAGGTTTTCAACATTTGCTGAGACGGTGTAGGAAACGCTACTGTAAACGGTATCGGTACCTTCTCCCGGTTGCTCGATAACTTTGTCATTTACATTGTCCACATGATAGACATCATTTCCGTCCCCACCGCTCATGCGGTCTGTATCGGTGCCGCCGTATAAAATATCGTTACCGTTTCCACCATCAAGTACGTCGTTGTCTCGATCACCATATAAAATGTCATCTCCGTTACCTCCGTAAAGAGAGTCGTTATCATCGCCACCGATCAGAAGGTCTTCACCATCCATGCCGTAGAGCTTGTCTGCCCCCCCAACCACCGTCCAAAAGGTTGTTGCCGCTGTTGCCTATCAGGGTGTTGTTGAAAAAGTTACCGAAGCCGTTGAGGTTGCCATTGCCTGTCAGTATCAAGCTTTCAACTGCAGAGCCGTGTTTTATCTCGTAGGAAACGCTACTGTAAATGGTATCGTTACCTTCTCCCGCCCGTTCGGAAACGATATCGGCCACATTATCTACATAGTAAATGTCATCCCCATCTTCGCCGCTCATACCGTCTACGCCACTGCCACCGTCTAAAGTGTCATCGCCATCTCCTCCCCAGAGATGGTCGTCGCCATCTCCGCCCTCGAGCCAGTCGTTACCATGTTCGCCATAGAGCCAGTCCATGTCTTCACCGCCCTCGATCCGGTCGTTGTTATTTCCACCATAGAGCCAGTCCGTTTCTCCACCTCCTTGTAGAACGTCATCTCCATCACCTCCGTAAAGATGGTCGATATCATCATCGCCCATCAGCTGGTCGTCACCGTCCATACCGTAGAGATAGTCACTTCCGCGACCACCGCTCAAGCGGTTGTTGCCGCTATTTCCCGTCAGTGTGTTATCAGAGTCGTTGCCAAATCCAAAGGTGTTGCCGTCGCCTGTCAGTGTTAATTTTTCGACATTGGCTGGGGCAGTGTAGGAAACGCTGCTGTAAATGGTATCGGTACCTTCTCCACTATATTCGGCAACTGTATCGTTTACATTATCTACATAGTAACTATCATTTCCGTATCTGCCGCTCATGCTGTCTGCGCCACTACCGCCGTATAATTTGTCATCGCCGTGTCCGCCATCGAGCAGGTCGTCATCTTCGCCGCCTTGTAGAACGTCATCTCCGTTACCTCCGTAAAGATAGTCGCGATCATTGCCGCCTAACAGTTGGTCGTTGCCGTCCATACCGTAGAGTTTGTCACTTCCGTTACCGCCGCTCAAGCGGTTGTTACCTTTGTTGCCTGTCAGAATATTGTTGGAGTTGTTGCCAAATCCAAAGGTGTTGCCGTCGCCTTCCAGTGTCAGGTTTTCGACGTGGTTTGGTATAGTATATTAATAGTGAGGGGTGAGAAAAACGAAAAAGTCGTCTGAAAACTGAATGTTCAGACGACCTTTTGTTGTGATCTATGACGGTTCGTGCTTTATATAGTTTCCCTGCAAAAGCTGTCGCAAGAATAGGCTGTGATTGTTTCTGTATGGATTGTCAAGAAGAGGAAGAATAATGCCGGATTTTCTTGAAAACAGTTAGGCTGATGCAAACTGGCGAATACGTTGAATTTTAGATATATAGTGGATTAACTTTAAATCAGGACAAGGCGAGTCAACGCCGTACTGGTTTAAATTTAATCCACTATAAAAATTCAGACGACCTTGGGAGGGAATCCCAAAGGTCGTCTGAAAATCTAAATCCCGTTATAAACCGCAAGTTTTCGGCTTGTTTGCCAGAATATTGATGACTTTGCGTTCGGGTTTGGACGGGGTGATTTTGATTTCGCTTTCATCTTCTTCGCTGCCGTCGGAGTAGCGTTCGGGCATTTTTTCGCTGTCAAACGCCAAGTCGCCACCGTGTTTCAAGGTTTGACCGCGTTCCAAACCGACGAAGTCGAAAAGCTCGGGGTCGGCAAGATGTGAAGGAACGACGTTTTGCAGGGCGGAGAACATGGATTCGATGCGGCCGGGGAAGCGTTTGTCCCAATCGCGCAGCATATCGCCGATGACTTGGCGTTGCAGGTTGGGCTGCGAGCCGCAGAGATTGCAAGGGATAATCGGGAATTGCTTAAGTTCGGCGTATTTGATCAAATCTTTTTCTTTCACATACGCCAGCGGGCGGATGACGATGTGTTCGCCGTTGTCGCTCACCAGCTTGGGCGGCATGGCTTTGAGTTTGCCACCGTAAAACATATTTAAAAACATGGTAGCGAGGATGTCGTCGCGGTGGTGTCCCAAAGCGATTTTGGTGCAGCCTAATTCTTTTGCGGTGCGGTAGAGAATGCCGCGGCGCAGGCGGCTGCACAGCGAACAAGTCGTTTTGCCTTCGTCCAAGACGCGTTTGACGGTGGAGTAGGTGTCTTCTTCAACGATTTTGTACGGTACGCCTATGCTTTCAAGATAGGTGGGCAACACTTCTTCGGGAAAGCCCGGCTGCTTTTGGTCGAGATTGACGGCAACCAGTTCAAAATCAATCGGCGCGCTGGCTTGGAGCTGGCGCAGGATGTCTAATAGGGCGTAGCTGTCTTTGCCGCCGGAGAGGCAGACCATGATTTTGTCGCCCGGCTCGATCATGTTGAAATCGTTAATCGCGTCGCCGACGGCGTGGCGCAGGCGTTTGTTGAGTTTGTTATTCTCTAATTCTTGCTTGGTTTTTTTGGACATGGCGGTTTGTGCTTTGAAATAATAGAAAATTTAAGGGCGGTATTGTACCGCAAAAAGCGTTTGGAAACCGAATATTAGAAAAAGAATGGGAGCAGATTGAGATTTTAATCCACTATATTTGTCCCAATAGAAAGATTTGTGCTTAGGAGGAATTTTTGAGTTGTGTTGAGAATGGGATGTTTATATTCAGGATAGGGTGAGTAAATTTACAGCAGACAGATGTTTACATGCGTTTGGGAAATGATGGGGGCGATGTTGTTTTGAAATTAGAGAGGCAGG
>JUNU01000287.1 GCA_001067655.1 Neisseria lactamica | reverse complement strand
TAACTTTAAACCAGTACGGCGTTGCCTCGCCTTGCCGTACTATCTGTACTGTCTACGGCTTCGTCGCCTTGTCCTGATTTAAAGTTAATCCACTATAAAACGATACGGTTTGAGTCGACAATATTCTGCAATCTCAATGCTGACAGTTTGGAAAAAATCCGCCTAAAAATAATGCTTTTTAGGCGGATTGGTCTGATTGATTCTGGTGTCGAATTGGAAGTCTGAATTTGCAAACTTTCCTCGTATTCTTGGGCTTAACGCCGCTCCTGCCTGCGTATCAGCCACACGGCAAGCAGGGCGAAGGCTATGGTGGGTAGTGCGCCGGCGAGGAAGGGCGGGACGCCGTAGAGTTGGCTGGTAAATCCGAAGAGCCGTCCGGCGAAGTGGAACAGCAAGCCGAGGCAGATGCCGCCGAAGAGTTTCAAGCCCATATTGCCGTGGCGGGTGGTTTGCGGAGTGAAGGCGAAGGCGACGAGTGCCATCACCCAGGCGGCGACGGGATAAACCAATTTGCGCCACCAGGCGATGGTGTAGATTTGGGTGTTTTGGTTGTTGTTTTCGAGGTGGCTGATGTAGGTGGTCAGTTCGCCGACGGACATTTGGTCGGGTTTGACGAGCAATACGTCCATCAGGTTGCGCTTGACGGCAATCGGCCAGGTTTCTTCGGCTGCGGTGGAGACTTCGACTTTGTCTTCGCCAAGTGTGCTGCGGCGGATGTTTTTCAACTGCCAACTGCCGTCGTTGTTTAAAACGGCGGATTCGGCTTCTGTTGCCTGCATCAGCTCGTTTTTGTCGTTACGCACCCAAATTTTAATGCCCAGCAGGGTATGGTCTGGCAGCATTTCGCGCACGTTGATGATGCTGTTTTTTTCTTTGAGCCAAAGGCCGGTATTGCCGGTGCTGATTTTGCCGTTGATGGCGGTGGATTTGATGTTTTCGGCTTTTTGGCTGAGGACGGGGGCAATCCATTCGCCGAGTGCGGCGGTGGCGAGGGCAAAAATCAGTCCGAACTGCGACAGAACCAGCAATAGTTTTTTGGTACTCATGCCGCTTGCTTTGATGACGGTCAGTTCGCTGCCGGCGGCAAGCTGGCTGAGGGAAACGAGTCCGCCGATGAGGACGGCGAGGGGCATGAGTTCGTAGGCGCGAGCGGGCATCTGCATGAGGACGTATTGCGCCATGGTTGCGCCGTTATAGCTGCCTTTGCCCAAGTCGCCGACTTCGTTGATGATTTCAAAAAAGCTGTACAGTGCAAGGAAGGCAAGGAGGGCGTAAACCGCCATAACCGCCATTTGGCGGATGATGTAACGTGAAATCAGGTTCATTTTCCGCCTTTCAATGTCAGACTTTTGCCAACCGCCTGCCAGAAGGGTTGGCTAGGCATACTGCGGACGCGCAGGAGTACGACGGCGATGGCGAACATGATGATGTGCATGGGCAGCAGTCCGAGCCAGAAATGGATTTTGCCGTCTTCCACGGAATTGCGCAGGAAGGTCAGTCCGTTTTGGTAAATCAGGAAAAGCCCGATGGCGACGAGGATGTTGTAGGTGTGGCCGCTGCGCGGGTTGAAATAGGAAAGCGGTACGGCAAGCAGGCAGAGCAGGAGGACGCTGACGGTCAGCGAGATGCGCCACATCAATTCCGCCTGATGTTGCGGGTTGCTGCTACCGATGAGTTGGGAAGTCGGGATGGTGCGGCGGTGGGAAACGGGGTCGATGAGTTTGGGCGTGGTGCTGATAATCAGGCTGAGGTTTTGGAAGGAAACGCGGTTGTAGTCGGCTTTGCCGGGCGTGCCGCTGTATCGGTAGCCGTTGCGCAGGTCGAGCGTGCGTTTGTTGTCGTTCAGTGAAAAATTGCCTTCTTTGGCGAAGATAATGTTGTCGTTGCCGTTTTTATCTTGTTCGCGCAGGAACAGGTTTTTCATGATGCCGGATTCGGTGTCGAAGGTTTCGACGAAGTAAACCCTGCCGTTGCGTTTGCCCAAGCTGTTGAACTCGCCGGCTTCCACCATCGACAATTCTTGTTTCTGCTTGAGGATTTCGGCGTATTCGCGGCTGCGCAGTTCCGCCCACGGCATGACCCAAAGCTGCATGACGGCAATCAGGATGGCAAACGGTACGGCAAACTGCATGACGGGGCGTATCCACTGTTTCAATGCCAATCCGCAGGAGAGCCAGACCGACATTTCGCTGTCGCGCCAGTAGCGGGTCAACACGGTCAGCGTACTGATGAATGCGGTCAACACCAGCAAAAGCGGCGTCATGCCGATGACCCAGAAGCCAACCAATGCCAACACGGCATCGATGGCGACGCGCCCGTCGGCGGCACGGCCGAGCAGGTTGATTGCCTGCGTGGATACCAACACCGCCAAGAGGACGACGAAAATGCCGACGGCGGTAAAAGAGAGTTCTTTGATGAAGTTTCTTTGATAAATCATAGAATCGCGGCTAGGAGCGGTAAGCGGTTCGGCGCAGGCGGATTGTCTACGCAAGGTTTCAGACGACCTCTCAAATGGAGTACAATCTTTCCAACCGTTTTCAGACGACCTCTTAATGCAAAGGGTCGTCTGAAACTACCCGAAACCATCTCAATCAGGAGAATAAACGTGGAATTTAGCACAAAAGCCGGAACCTTGCAGCCGCAACAGGCAGGCGCGCAGTTATTTGTCTGCACCGAAACCGCACAATTAAACCACCCGACCGCCCTTGCCCTTTTGTCTTCGCTTGAAGAAGGTCAAACTTTTGCCGACACCAAAATCCCGACGGACAACGGTTTGCAGGCAGTCGCCGTCGTCCGCCTCGACAAAACTGACCGCGCCGCGCTGAACAAAGCCGCCGCCGAAGCCGCCAAATGGGCGCAAAATCAGGAAACGGTCAATGCAGACATCCATGCCTTCGATGAAGCGCAAGCCGCCGCCGTTGCCGAGGCGTTTGCCATCGCGTTCGGCAACGCCGCCTACCGTTTCGACCGCTACAAAAAAGAAGCCAAGCCCGCCAAATTCTCACAAGCCGTGTTCCACACCGTACACGAAGCCGCCGTCAAAGAAGCCCTGCGCGTCGCCGAAGCGCAGGTTTACGGACAAAGCCTTTGCCGCGATTTGGGTAACGCCGCGCCCAACGAATGCACGCCCGAATTTTTAGCGGGCACCGCCAAAGCCGAAGCCGAAAAACTGGGCGCACACGCCAAAATCATCGAAAAAGACTACATCAAAGAAAACATGGGTTCGTTCTGGTCGGTCGCCAAAGGCAGCGTGGAAGACCCCTATCTGATTGAATTGAGCTACTTCGGCGCGGCCGACAAAGAAGCCGCCCCCGTCGTCTTGGTCGGCAAAGGCATCACCTTCGACACCGGCGGCATCTCCCTCAAACCCGGTCTGAACATGGACGAAATGAAGTTTGACATGTGCGGCGCGGCAACCGTCATCAGCACTTTCTGCGCCGCCGTCAAACTGCAACTGCCGATCAACCTCGTCGCCGTCGTCGCCACCTGCGAAAACATGCCTTCCGGCGCGGCAAACAAACCGGGTGACGTCGTAAAAAGCATGAAAGGTCTGACGATTGAAGTGTTGAACACCGATGCCGAAGGCCGTCTGATTTTGTGCGACGCGCTCACTTACGCCGAGCAGTTCAAACCCAAAGCCGTCATCGACGTCGCCACCCTGACCGGTGCGTGCATCATCGCCTTGGGACATGACGTCAGCGGCGTGATGGGCAACAATCAGGATTTGGTCGACAGCCTGCTTGCCGCCTCCCGCAACGTGGACGACAAAGCATGGCAACTGCCGCTCTTTGAAACCTACAAAGACCAGCTCAAATCCAACTTCGCCGACATTCCCAACATCGGTACGCCCGGCGCAGGCACGATTACCGCCGCCACCTTCCTGTCCTATTTCACCGAAGACTACCCGTGGGCGCACCTCGACATCGCGGGTACGGCATGGAAATCCGGCAGCGAAAAAGGCGCGACCGGCCGCCCCGTTCCCTTGTTGCTGAACTATCTGCGCAACGTGAAATAAGCCTTGACGCCTGCGGGGCAAAGCAACCGACCCCGCAGGTCGTCTGAAAACGGAACCGCATCATCTTCTGACATAACCCGACAAACGGAGAACCATGATGAAACCGCTATTTGCCGCATTGTCCGTCGCCTTTCTGCTCGGCACGGTCGTAAGCGTTCACGCTGCGGAACAGGCAAAACCTACCGACCGCAGCATCCAAGTGTATAAAAAAGCCGACTTGGCGGAGTGGAACCGCGAAAACGCAGCCGGAGGCAAAGGTCCGCTGCTCGGACGTTTTGCCTTCAACCGCCACCAGACCGCCGCCCAAGACGCGTTTAGGGAAATCGGCTGGCTGACCCTGCCGCCCGGCGCATCCATCGGCGAACACAAACACACCGACAACGAAGACGTTTACATCATCGTATCGGGCAAAGGCGTGTTTACCGACAGCACGGGCAAACAGACCCCAGTCGGCGCCGGCGACATCACCATCGCCCGTCCCGGTCAGTCCCATGCGCTGAAAAACACCGGCAAAGAGCCGTTGGTCTTCCTTGACTTGATTGCCGAAACCGCCGCAGTCAAAGCTGCCAAATAGCAGTCATCAAACCGTAAAGGTCGTCTGAAAACAGAATCTAGTTTCAGACAACCTTTTTTTGTTGTTTAAGCAACATGATTCTTTCCGCGCAAACGGTGGGGGGATTCACTGTCGCAGTTTCCGTCTTTCTCATCATTTTCAATATTTTGGGTTTCAGACGACCTTTGGTTTCTGCGGTTTTTCGCTGTTTGTATAGGCTTTGGCTTGGCTGTTTTGCTGCGCCAAAACCAAGTCGTTTTTCAAATTCTTGTCATATTAATAATGTGATGTTATATAATAACAATCTATTTGAAATATGACGGGAAACCAAAAATGACACAGACCACACTCAAACCCATTGTTTTAGCATTACTGATCATCAATCTTCCAGCCATCGCCCAAGCGCATGAAACCGAGCAGACGGTGGACTTGGAAACGGTCAACGTCGTCGGTAAAAGCCATCCGCGCGCCACTTCGGGGCTGCTGCACACTTCGACTGCCTCCGACAAAATCATTGCCGGCGATACTTTGCGGCAAAAAGCCGTCAATCTCGGCGACGCGCTCAACGGCGTGCCGGGCGTCCATGCTTCGCAATACGGCGGCGGCGCGTCTGCGCCTGTGATACGCGGGCAGACGGGCAGGCGGATTAAAGTGTTGAACCATCACGGCGAAACGGGCGATATGGCGGATTTCTCGCCCGACCATGCCCTGATGGTGGACACCGCCTTGTCGCAACAAGTCGAAATCCTGCGCGGGCCGGTAACGCTGTTGTACAGCTCGGGTAATGTGGCGGGGCTGGTGGATGTTGCCGACGGAAAAATCCCCGAGAAAATGCCTGAAAACGGCGTATCGGGAGAACTCGGGCTGCGTTTGAGCAGCGGCAATCTGGAAAAACTCACGTCCGGCGGCATTAACGTCGGACTGGGCAAAAACTTCGTGTTGCACACGGAAGGGCTGTACCGCAAATCAGGCGACTACGCCGTACCGCGTTACCGTAAGGAAGAAGGTCGTCTGAAACGCCTGCCCGACAGCCATGCCGATTCGCAAACAGGCAGCATCGGGCTGTCTTGGGTGGGCGAGAAAGGCTTTATCGGCGCGGCGTACAGCGACCGTCGCGACCGCTACGGCCTGCCTGCCCACAGCCATCTCTACGACGACTGCCACGCCGACATCATCTGGCAGAAGAGTTTGATTAACAAACGCTATTTGCAGCTTTATCCGCACCTGCTGACCGAAGAAGACATCGATTACGACAATCCGGGCTTGAGCTGCGGCTTCCACGACGACGATAATGCACACGCGCATACCCACAGCGGCAGACCGTGGATAGACCTGCGCAACAAACGCTATGAAATCCGCGCCGAATGGAAGCAGCCGCTCCCCGGTTTCGAAGCCCTGCGCGTGCATTTGAACCGCAACGACTACCGCCACGACGAAAAAGCGGGCGATGCGGTGGAAAACTTCTTCAAAAACAAAACGCAAAATGCCCGCATCGAATTGCGCCACCTGCCCATAGGTCGTCTGAAAGGCAGTTGGGGCGTGCAATACCTGACCCAAAAATCCAGCGCGCTTTCTGCCATTCCCGAAACCGTCCAACAGCCGATGCTGATCGACAACGATGTGCATCATTACAGCTTTTTCGGCGTAGAACAGGCAAATTGGGACAACTTCTCGCTTGAAGGCGGCGTGCGCGTGGAAAAACAAAAAGCATCTATCCAGTACGACAAAGCCCTGATTGATCGGGAAAACTACTACAACCAACCCTTGCCCGATCTCGGCGCGCACCGCCAAACCGCCCGCTCGTTCGCGCTTTCTGGCAACTGGTATTTCACACCCCGACACAAACTCAGCCTGACCGCCTCCCATCAGGAACGCCTGCCGTCAACGCAAGAGCTGTACGCACACGGTAAACACGTCGCCACCAATACCTTTGAAGTCGGCAACAAACACCTCAACAAAGAGCGTTCCAACAACATCGAACTCGCGCTGGGCTACGAAGGCGACCGCTGGCAATACAATCTGGCACTCTACCGCAACCGCTTCGGCAACTACATCTACGCCCAAACCTTAAACGACGGACGCGGCCCCAAATCCATTGAAGACGACAGCGAAATGAAGCTCGTGCGCTACAACCAATCCGGCGCCGACTTCTACGGCGCGGAAGGCGAAATCTACTTCAAGCCCACACCGCGCTACCGCATCGGACTTTCCGGCGACTACGTCAGAGGTCGTCTGAAAAACCTTCCGTCGCTGCCCGGCAGGGAAGACGCCTACGGCAACCGTCCACTCATTGCCCAAGCCGACCAAAACGCCCCGCGCGTTCCCGCCGCACGACTCGGCTTCCACCTGAATGCCGCGCTGACCGACCGCATCGATGCCCATCTCGACTACTACCGCGTGTTTGCCCAAAACAAACTCGCCCGCTACGAAACGCGCACGCCCGGACACCATATGCTCAACCTCGGCGCAAACTACCGCCGCCGCACCGGCTACGGCGAGTGGAATTGGTACGTCAAAGCCGACAACCTGCTCAACCAGTCCGTTTACGCCCACAGCAGCTTCCTGTCCGACACCCCGCAAATGGGACGCAGCTTCACCGGCGGCGTGAACTTTAAGTTTTAAACGTGACGGATTTCTTGCGAAACCTTAAATATTTTCAGGAGCAG
The DNA here is from genome assembly GCA_001067655.1 of Neisseria lactamica. GTDB lineage: Bacteria > Pseudomonadota > Gammaproteobacteria > Burkholderiales > Neisseriaceae > Neisseria > Neisseria lactamica_B. The sequence goes on along the minus strand of JUNU01000287.1, from coordinate 2,980 downwards.
CCGTCAGGTTTGCTTTTGGGGGATGTTGGGGTTCGCAGGAATGTGAGAAAGGTCGTCTGAAAACTGAATTGCACCCTCAGCTTGGCGAAATAGCCAACTTTAGGGTGCAGTTTACGTTTTCAGACGACCTTTGAGTTTGTAGTGCCGCTCAAACCTTGTCGGTTTAAAGCTCAAGACGGATAGCGCGACAGGCTCAAGTCGTCGCTGCGGATTTCGGTGTCTTTGCCGCACACGATATCGGCGGTTAATTTTGCCGAGCCTAGCGACATGGTCCAGCCCAAAGTGCCGTGACCCGTGTTCAGGAACATGTTGTCAAAGCGGGTGCGGCCGATTAGCGGCGTGCTGTCGGGCGTCATCGGTCTGAGTCCGCTCCAGAACAATGCCTGATTCAAGTCGCCGCCTTCGGGGAATAAATCGTTGACGACTAAAGCCAGCGTTTCGCGGCGTTTTTCGGACAGTTTGATTTCGTAGCCGGACAATTCCGCCATGCCGCCGACGCGGATTCTGTTGTCAAAGCGCGTGATGGCGACTTTGTAGCTTTCGTCCAAAACGGTGGAAACCGGTGCGCCGTCTGAGTTTGTGACGGGTAGGGTCAAGGAATAGCCTTTGACGGGGTAAATGGGCAGATTGAGATCCAACTGCGCCAAAACCGTCCTGCTGAAACAGCCGAGTGCGCAGACGAAGGCATCTGCTTCAAAGCGTTCTTTGTCGGTTTCGACTGCGCTGATGCGCTGCCCGTTGTGTTCGATGCGGCGGATGGTTTGGTTGAAATGGAACTGTACGCCTTTTTCCAGACAGAGTTGGTACAGGTTTTGGGTGAAGAGGTGGCAGTCGCCGGTCGCATCCGCAGGCAGGTGCAGTCCGCCGGCAATTTTGTCGGTAACGCGAGCAAGCGCAGGCTCGAATTCTGCACATTCTTCGGGTTTCAGACGACGGTAGGGTACGCCGTAACGTTCCAAAACGCTAATGTCTTGTTCTGCCGCTTCAACTTCTTTGGTTTGGCGGAAAATCTGCAAAGTGCCTTTTTTGCGCCCCTCGAAATTCATGCCGGTTTGCGCTTCAAAACGGCGGAACATCTCGCGGCTGTATTCGGAAATCCTGACCATGCGCTCTTTGTTGGTTTGATAGCTGGCGGCGTTGCAGTTTTGCAGCATTTGCCACAGCCATTCGACTTGATAGAGGCTGCCGTCGAGGCGGAACAGCAGGGGAGGATGGCTTTTAAACAGCCATTTCAGTGCTTTGGTCGGAATGCCGGGTGCCGCCCAAGGCGTGGTATAGCCGTAAGAGAGCTGTCCGGCATTGGCGAAACTGGTTTCCATTGCCACGCCTTCGGCGCGGTCGATGACTGTGACTTCGTGTCCGGCTTCCGCCAGATACCAAGCGCAGGATACACCGGCAACACCAGCACCTAAAACAAGCACTTTCATTTTGTTCCTCCTCTGACTTTTTTCAAAAATACAGATATCAGGTCGTCTGAAACACATTTTTCAGACGACCTCAGGAATCAATGCGGCAACTCTCCGTTTCTGACTTTTTGTTTGAAGTCGCGCGTTTCATTGATGATCACTTTAGCCATTAAAAGGAGTGCGATCAGGTTGGGCAGCGCCATCAGACCGTTGAAGGTATCTGAAGCCAGCCACACCAAATCAAGGCTCAAGACTGTACCCAGCATGACGGAAGAAACATAACCGATGCGGTACAGACCGGCAAATTTCTCGCCGAATACATAAACCGCGCATTTCTCGCCGTAATAGCACCAGCCCAGAATGGTTGAGTAAGCGAAGAAAATCAGACCGATGGTGACAATCCAACCGCCGATACCGGGCAGCATTTTTTGGAAGGTGACGGTGGTCAGTGCCGCGCCGCTTAATTCAGGTTTGACAAACTCGCCGCCTGCGCCGAGCAGACCCATCACCAAAATGATGCCGGTAATCGAACAAACGACGATGGTGTCCAAAAACGTGCCGGTCATGGAAACCAAGGCTTGACGGACGGGGTGGTCGGTTTTTGCGGCTGCGGCGGCAATCGGTGCAGAACCCATGCCCGCCTCATTGGAGAACACGCCGCGCGCCACGCCGTAGCGGATTACCGTACCGATAGCGCCGCCCGCCACTGCCTGCGCGCTGAACGCATCGGAGAAAATCAGCTTGACGGCAGGCACCAGCGCATCGGAATTGATGACGATAATGGAAATACCGCCCACTACATAAAACACCGCCATAGCGGGTACGATGAAAGAAGCGGCTTTGGCGATGCCTTTGATCCCGCCCAACACAACGATGGCAGTCAGAACGGTCAAAGTGATGCCGGTATAGACAGGATTGATGCCGAAGCTCGTCTGAACCGCTTGAGCGACTGAGTTGGACTGTACGGAGCTGCCGATGCCGAACGAAGCGAATGTGCCGAATAAAGCGAACGCCAATGCCATCCATTTCCAGTTTTTACCCAAACCGTTTTCGATGTAATACATAGGTCCGCCGGACATTTCGCCTTTGGAGTTGGTCACGCGGTATTTCACCGCCAATACGCCCTCGCCGTATTTGGTTGCCATGCCGAAAATGGCGGTCATCCACATCCAAAATACCGCGCCCGGGCCGCCTGTAACTACGGCAGTCGCCACACCGGCGATATTGCCTGTACCGATGGTGGCGGACAGGGCGGTCATCAAAGCGGCGAAATGGGAAATATCGCCTTCGTGGTCCTCGCCGTCTTCATGTTTTTTGGACGGAACGAAAGCCTGCTTCAGCGCATAGCCCAACATGGTGAATTGCAAGCCTTTCAGCATGACGGTCAGCAAAATGCCCGTGCCGACCAGCAGCACCAGCATGACAGGCCCCCAGACCCAGCCGCTGATGGTTTCAAAAAAGGCTTTGAGATTGTCTAAAAACCATTGCATGAGTTTCTCCTTTGTCTGTTTTATAGTGGCTTAACTTTAAACCAGTACGGCGTTGCCTCGCCTTGCCGTACTATCTGTACTGTC